>NZ_NXIE01000005.1 GCF_004116625.1 Halarcobacter mediterraneus | reverse complement strand
AAGATATATGTTAGTATTCATTTTAAATGCGGGAAGTTCTTCATTAAAGTATCAATTAATGAATCCAGTTATTAAGAAAGTTTTTGCATCTGGTATTTGTGAAAGAATTGGTATTGATGGTGTTTTAAAACACGAATATGGTGAAGATAAAGAGTTAGAACAACAAATAGATATGCCAACGCATAAAGAAGCTATAGAAGCTGTTTTATCTGCTTTAACAGCCGGAGAAGGTAAAGTAATTGACTCAATCAATGATATCGAAGCTATTGGACACAGAACGGTACATGGAGGAGAAGAATTTTCAGGGTCAGTATTAATTACTCCTAAAGTAGTTGAAACAATGAAAAGGTTAATTCCTTTAGCACCATTACACAATCCTGCAAATATTTTAGGTATTGAAATTTGCCAAGAACTAATGCCAGGAATTCCAAATGTTGGTGTTTTTGATACAGCATTTCACCAAACAATGCCTGATTATGCTTATATGTATGCTTTACCGTATGATCAATATACAAAACATGGTATTAGAAAATATGGATTCCATGGAACATCTCACTTCTTTGTTTCAAATGAAGCAAGGGGAATGTTAGATAAAAAACATAATACAAGAATTGTTGTTTGTCACTTAGGAAATGGTTCTTCTGTTTCTGCAGTACAAGATGGAAAATGTATTGATACTTCTATGGGATTAACTCCTGTTCAAGGTTTAATGATGGGTACTAGATCTGGTGATGTTGGTGCTGGTGCATTACAATATATGATAAGCCAAGAAGGTATTTCTATTGATGATGCATTAAATATTATGAATAAAAAATCAGGTATTTTAGGTATTTCTGGAAAATCTTCTGATTTAAGAGAAGTTTTAGATGGAATGCAAGAAGGTGATGATAGATGTAGATTAGCTGTTGATATGGTTGCTTACAATATCAAAAAATATGTTGGTTCTTATGTTGCTGCTCTTGATGGTATTGATGCTCTTTGCTTCACTGGTGGTATTGGTGAAAATGCAGCACTAATTAGAGAAAAGGTTTGTGCTGGTCTTGATGCAATGGGATTAGTTCTTGATCCAGTTAAAAATAATAAAAGATCTAAAGTAGCAAGAGATATTGCTTCTAACGGTTCTGCTGCAAGAATATTTGTTATTCCTACAAATGAAGAGTATGTTATTGCTAATGATACGTATAAAGTAGTTTCAGGAGCTAACTAATTAAGATAAGAGTAAAACTCTTATCTTTTTTAAACTCTTTGTTTTCTTCTTTCTTGATTTGATCTATCTCTTCTAGCACTTCTAGAATTATCATTATTTTTATGATTTCTACTATTTGTTTTACTTCTTCTAGAACTATTTGATAAAGTGGATTTTTTGCTTACCCTATTTAATTTTACTACTGTAAACCCTTCAATAGTTTTTATAGGAATATCTGTTTTTGTAAGTTTTTCTATATCTTTTAAAAATTGAAACTCTTCATCACAAACTAAAGATATAGCTTCTCCAATATTTCCTGCTCTACCTGTTCTTCCAATTCTATGAACATAATCTTCAGGAACATTAGGCAATTCAAAATTTATTACATGGGGAAGTTGTTCAATATCAAGCCCCCTAGCAGCAATATCCGTTGCAACTAAGACTCTTGTCTTTTTTAGTTTAAAATCTTTTAAGGCAGTTGTTCTTGCACCTTGTGATTTTCCACCATGTATAGCAAGGGAATTTATATTGTTACTATTTAAAAATTCACATAACTTATTTGCACCATGTTTTGTTCTTGTAAAAACAAGAATTTGATTCCAGTTTTGAGATGATAATAAAGAAACTAAAAGGTCTCTTTTTCTATCTTTTTTAACATAATGAACCACTTGGGAAACTTGTTTTGTCAAAGTATTGCTTCTTGCAACCTCTATTAGTTTTGGATTATCTAAAAATGATTGTGATAGTTTTTTTATCTCATTTGAAAATGTTGCAGAAAACAAAAGAGTTTGTCTATGTTTAGGGATATATGTTACAATCTTTTTAATATCGTGAATAAACCCCATATCAAGCATTCTATCCGCTTCATCAAGAACTAAAAAATCTACTTTTGATAAATCTATTGTTTTTTGTGAGATATGGTCTAATAATCTTCCTGGTGTTGCTATAACTATATCAACACCTTTTCTTAAAGTTGCTTTTTGAGGATTTATTCCAACTCCACCAAAAACTACTGCTGTTTTATAAGGAAGATATTTACAATATGCATCAATATTTTCTGCAACTTGAGAAGCTAATTCTCTTGTTGGAGTTAAAATAAGAGCTTTTATAGAGCGTTTTTTCTCATTTTTTGTTTTTTTACGATTCATTATCTCTAATAATGGAAGTGTAAATGCAGCTGTTTTACCAGTACCTGTTTGTGCAGCAGCTAAAATATCGTTTTTTTCTAATACTATAGGTATTGCTTGCTTTTGAATAGGAGTGGGTTTTGTATACCCTTGCTCTTTTATTGCTTTTAAAATATTAGGATTTAATCCTAGGTGTGAAAATGACATTAATTACCTTTTTATAATTGTTAGTAATTTAATATGAGAATATGCTAGGTTAATTAAGAAACTATTTATAATTTAGATAAAACGAAGAAAACTTAGATTATTTACTATTGTTAATGGAAGTATATCATAATATATGAAAAAAGGATAAAATTTAAAAAATTATCCAAATTTTCATAAAATTACTTTTTTAGTAAGCTTTTAAATTAGAATTAAATATTACAGAAAAATTAGTAACTGCTTCACTAATAATTCTATCAATAAACTTATCAAATTTATCTTGTTTTTTCCAAGTAGGATTTTTTACTCCTGATAATTCAATTACTCTTTTTTGAGCAAAAGTTAAAGTATTAACCTCATCAACTAAGCCAACTCTTTTTGCTTGAGATGAAGTAAAAATATGAGCATCAGCAAATTTTGTGTGGTCTTGAACTTTTAATCCCCTTGCATTAGCTACATCAGTTATAAACATATTGTATGTATCATTTATAACTTTTTCTAACTCTTCCTTCTCATAATCAGCCCAAGCTCTTGTTGGTGTTCCTGACTCTTTAAACTTCCCTGCTTTTACAGTTTGAGTTTTAACTCCAATTTTATCCATTAACTCTTCTAAGTTAGTTCCTTGAAAGATAACGCCAATAGAACCAACCATACTTCCAGGATTTGCAATAATCTCTTTTGCCCAAATTGAAGAATAATAACTTCCACTAGCCATAATACCACTTGCATAAGCTACAACTGGCTTTAAAGCATTTAACTCTTTAATTGCATAAGCAATTTCAACAGATGGAGCAACAGCACCCCCTGGAGAGTTTACATCAAGTAATACTCCCTTGATATTATTATTCTTTTTAGCTTCATTGATTTGAGCTAAAATTTTTTGTGAATCTAAAATAGGACCAAATAGTTCTATTTTTTGTAGATTTGCACTTTCAAAACTTCCTTCATTTATATTTGCTTCATTTGAAGTTGATACAAAGTAATAAACAATTGTTAAAAAAACTATTGTTTTAAAATATTTTGTAATAAAATCTAAAATAGCAATAATAGGATAAAAAAGTTTTTTAAAAAAATTAAGCATTTTTTCCTCCAATATATACTTTATTCACAAACTTAGTGTGTAATATAAGGTTCATACATAAATCCTCTTCATCTTTGATAGTATCTGGTAAATTAATTGCTATGATATCTGAATCTTTGTCTTTTGCTAACTGTCCTTTTTGTAAACCTAAAGCTTTAGCACCATTTACTGTTGCAGCTTTAAGTAGGCTTTTAGAAAAAGAGATTGGATTTTTATGTGTATGTATCATTAAACAATTTCTTAATTCATCAAACATTGATAAAGAGTTATTTGAACTAAGTCCATCTGTACCAATTGTAAATGGCACTTTAAAATCAATTAATCTATCTATATCTAGCTTTGTGTTATTTAATAATCTATTTGAAGTCACACAATGATTTACAAAAGCATTAAGCTCTTTTATTTTCTCTAAATCATCAATACTAGTTTCAACACAATGAGTAAACGATAGATTATCTATATCTTTAAATTGATTTAAAAACTCCATTGGTTTTGTAACACTTTTTTCTTGCCCTAAGAAATTCTTGAAAAATTCTAAAAAACCACCTTCATCACGGTGTAACCACTCAAACTCTTCTGGTGATTCTAAAAAGTGAGAACTAACTGCTAACTTCTCTTCTCTTGCAAGATTTAAAGCTTCTCTTACTAAAAATGGATGTACTGAATATGGTGAGTGTATTGCAATTGCTGGAATAAAACTTTTACTTTCATTCTTTTTTGCACTATTTAATCTTGCTTTAAAATCTGCAAACAAGTTATCTATCATATCAGCTTTACTTCCTATTACTTCTGTAAAAAATACAGTATTTATAGGAGAGTTTAAACATGGTTCTATATCAAGTGAATATGAAGAGATAGCTCCAATTGTAGTAGTACCACTTTTTAACATTTTAGATAACTTTTTAGAGATAAGTTTACTTGTAGCTTTTTCAACTAACTCTTCTCTAGATGCAATAACAGAGTTTAGCCATTGCATAAAGTTTCCATACTTTAAAGTAGTTGCATTTGAAGAAAACTCTAAATGAACATGAGAGTTTATAAGTCCTGGCATTAAAACTGAGTTTTCGCCTAAAAACTCAATTTCAATTCCTGTGTACTTATTTTCAATGTACTCTTTAGTACCCACATCAATAATTTTTTCATCAAAAACTATAGCACCATCTTTTATGATGGTACTATCTTCATTGCAAGTTATTATCCATGAGGCACTTAGAATTTTCATTGATTACTTCTCTTCTACTTGTGCTTGAGCTTTAGCTGCTGCTTCTTGTTGTGCTTGATGAGCTGCTTTAACTTCTGAAATAATTTGAGTTAAAGAGATAAGTCCTAAGTGGTAAGAAAATGGACCAAATCCTGTGATAACACCAGTTGATGCACCTGCAGTAATTGATTTTTGTCTAAACTCTTCTCTTTTATAAATATTTGAAATATGTACTTCTACAGTTGGAAGATTTACTGCACTTAGTGCATCTTTAATAGCAATTGATGTGTGAGAAAATGCTGCTGGATTAATTAAAATACCATCAACTGTACCTAAACACTCTTGAATTCTATCTACGATTTCACCCTCTAAGTTTGATTGAAAAAACTCTAATTCAACATCATTTTGTGCTGCACTAGCTTTCATTTGTTCATGAATTTGATCTAAAGACATAGGACCATAAATATGTTGTTCTCTAACACCTAACATATTTAAATTTGGACCTTGAATAACTGCAATTTTCATATTATAATTCCTTTTAAATAGTCCCATTTAAAAGGGACCTTTTTAATTTAATAACTACTTTTTAACAGCAGATCAAAGATCTACTTAAAAGTAGCAAAACTCTAAAGAGAGCAATTAATTGCTCTTTTGTATGAATTTTGGGTAAGATTATATTTAAAATTTAGTTAATGAAAGATGAATTATGAAAAATTATTTATTATTAAATGAAAACGCCATCTACTATGAGTGTGGTTTTTCTTGTGACAATGTAATATTTATAAAACTAGAAAAAGACAGCTTTTTTATTACAGATGCTAGATATACAATAGAAGCACAAGAATATGCGCAAAATTGTCAAGTTATTGAAAGCTCTGATTTAGTTAAAGATGCACAAAAAATATTAAAAAAATCAAAAATCAAAAAAATAGTTTTTGACCCGAGTGATTTCACATATTCTTTATACCAAAAACTAACAAATAATTTAAAAATTGAGTTTATTCAAAGGGAAAACTTCTCAAAATTAAAAAGAATAATCAAAACTGAGGAAGAGATTGAGTTCCTAAAAAAAGCTTCAATGATAGGGAAAAAAGGTTTCAAAGAATTAGCAAAATATATTAGAAAAAATGGCTTTAAACAAGAAGAAAACTTTTTACACTTTAAAGCAATAGAAAAGATGTCTAAAGTTGGAAATTATGATTTAAGTTTTGACCCTATTGTTGCAATAAATGAAAATGCTGCAAAACCACATGCACTGCCAACTAAAAAGAAACTAAAGTTAAATGATTTACTTCTTGTAGATGCTGGAGTAAAATATAAAAGATATTGTTCTGACAGAACTTGTACGGCAAGTGTTAATTTTGAAACTTTTAATTTCAAAAGAGAACAACAATTTAAAAATAAAAAAGAACAAAAAATTTATGACTTAGTATATAAAGCTCAACTTAATGCTATTTCTAAAGCAAGAGTTGGAATGAAAGCTAGTGAAATTGACAAACTTACTAGAGATGTAATCGAAAAAGCAGGTTACGGAAAATATTTCGTGCATAGTACAGGACATGGTGTAGGACTTGATATACATGAGTTCCCAAATATCAATAGTAGGTCTGATGTAATTATTGAAGATAACATGGTATTTACTATAGAACCAGGGATTTATCTTCCAAATAAATTTGGAGTTAGAATTGAAGATACAGTTGTTATGAAAAATGGAAAAGCAGAAATTCTGTAGATTTAAATATTAAAAAAATAAATCTTAACTAAGTTAATAGGTTTTATATTTTAAAAGGAAATTATGAAAAAAATATTATCAAAAGAACTAACACTTTTTTATTCTGCAAACTTTCCAAAAGTTTTTAAAACTGTTACAAATAAAAAATATCTTGTAACAATAGGTATTGGGGGAAATATAGGAGATACAAAGAAGTTATTTAATAAGTTAATCTTATCTTTAAATCAAAATACAAAATTTGATTTACTTATGACTTCTCCTCTACTTTTAAATCCTCCATTTGGATACTTAAATCAAAAACCATTTTTAAATGGTATAATATTACTTAAAACTAATCTAGCACCGAATGAATTTTTAAAACATACGCAAAGATTAGAGAAAAGATTTGGAAGAAAGCGGTCCTTTCAAGATGCGCCTAGAACCTTAGATATTGATATAATATTTTTTGATAATAAGAAAATAAATACCAAAAAACTTATTATCCCTCACAAAGACTGGGCAAATAGAGAATCAGTGATTATTCCTTTAAAACTTATGAATAAATTATAAAATGAAATATATAGTTCTTTTAAAAAGGAACTTTTTAAAGGTAAATAAATGATGGAACAAAATGAAATCCTACAAACAGGCAAAAAAAAAGTAGTTGTTGGAATGTCAGGGGGTGTTGACTCTTCTGTTACAGCATTACTATTAAAACAACAAGGCTATGATGTAGT
Organism: Halarcobacter mediterraneus; assembly: GCF_004116625.1. Taxonomy (NCBI): domain Bacteria; kingdom Pseudomonadati; phylum Campylobacterota; class Epsilonproteobacteria; order Campylobacterales; family Arcobacteraceae; genus Halarcobacter; species Halarcobacter mediterraneus. The sequence continues at coordinate 259,224 of NZ_NXIE01000005.1, read as the reverse complement.
AGGCTTATTTATGAGAAATTGGGAATATGGAATCAAAGGTAGCCAATGTCCTAATAGAATAGAGTTTGAAGATGCAAAAAAAGTTGGTGAATTAATAGGTATTGAAGTAAAAGGTAAAGACTTTGTAGAAGAGTATAGAACAAAAGTTTTTGATGTATTTTTAGAAGGTTTAAAAAAAGGTCTTACTCCAAACCCTGATATTCTTTGTAATCGAGAGATTAAATTCAATGTATTTTTAAATGAAGCTAAAAAAATGGGTGCTGATATGATAGCAACTGGTCATTATGCAAAAATAGCTCATTATAAAGACCATTATGTATTAGATACACCAAAAGATAGTTCAAAAGACCAATCATATTTCTTACATGCTCTTTCAAGTGAACAACTAAGTCATGCTATGTTTCCCCTTGGTGATTTAACTAAAACGGAAGTTAGAGAAATAGCAAGAGAACACAATTTGCCTGTTAGTGATAAAAAAGATAGTACAGGTATTTGTTTTATTGGTAACCAAAGATTTGATGATTTTATTACTCAACATTTAAAAGCAATTCCTGGAGACATGATAGATGAGAATGGAAAAGTTTTAGGAAAACACAAAGGTCTTATTTGTTACACACTAGGTCAAAGAAAAGGTATTGGACTTGGTGGAATTAAAGGACTTGAAGGTGAAAATAATACTCACAAATCATGGTATGCTGCAAAGAAAAATATCGAAGATAATACTTTAACAGTAGTTCAAGATACAAATCATCCTTTACTTATGAGCCAAACAGTCGAAGCTTCTCATATGCACTGGGTACTAGAAGCTGCACCAAAAGTTGGTGCTAAATTAGTAGCTCAAATAAGATATAGACAACAAAAGCAAGCTTGTACAGTAGTAGAAGTAAAGGATGATAAAGTTTTAGTTAAATTTGACAAACCACAAAGGGCTGTAACATTAGGACAAAGTCTTGTTTTATATGATGGTCAATATTGCCTTGGTGGTGGATTTATAAGTGATTATGAATAAATCAAATAAAAAAGTAATGGTAGGCATGAGTGGAGGAATTGATTCTTCAGTTACAGCCTACATGTTACAAAAAGAAGGCTTCATAGTTGAAGGAGTTTATTTAAAACTTCACAATAGAACTGATGGTTATCATGAAAATAATCTTGGTTTTATTAAAGATGTAGCAAAGTTCTTAAATATCAAGTACCATGTATTAGATTTAACCGATAAATTTGAAGAAGAAGTATATGACTATTTTGTTGATTCTTATTTAGAAGGTACTACACCAAACCCTTGTGTAAAATGTAATAGACAGATTAAATTTGGAGCAATGCTTGATTTTGCAAAAGAACATAATGCCTCATATTTAGCAACAGGTCATTATGCAAAAACAGATGGAAAGTTTATTTATGCAGCTGATGATGATACAAAAGACCAAAGTTATTTCTTATCACAAGTTGATAAAGAAGCCTTACCTTATATGATGTTTCCTTTAAGCACTTATAAAAAAGAGGATATCATTAAACTTGGTGCAAAGCTTGATGTAGCTTATAAAAAGATAACTGAGAAAAATGAATCCCAAGAGATTTGTTTTGTTGAAACAGTTTATACTGATGTTGTAAAAAGACATGCAAATATTGACATTCCTGGAAAAGTACTAGATGAAAAAGGAAATATTGTAGGAGAGCATAAAGGTTATATGCACTATACAATTGGAAAAAGAAGAGGCTTTACAGTTCATGGAGCCCAAGAACCTCATTTTGTAACAAAACTAAATCCTAAAGACAATACAATTATTGTAGGTAAAAAACAAGCTTTAGAAGTAAATCATGTAAAAGTTGAAAACTTAAATATGTTTATTGAACAAAAAGAGTTTGACTGTACTGTAAAGCTAAGATATAGATCAGTTTCTATTCCTTGTAAAGTAACAATAGAAGACAATAAAGCCAAAATTGCTTTAAAAGAACCTGCATTTGGTGTTGCTGCTGGACAGTTAGCTGTTTTCTATGAAGATGATAAAGTTCTTGGAAGTGCTTGGATTAAATCTTCTTCATAATTAAAAACTAAGAGTTTTAGCTCTTAGTTACTACTTTACTCTACTTATATAATCAGGTATATTATTCTATAATTCTAATATTTACTCTACGTAAATTCAATATAAGAACAATTTGGGTAAAATCACACAATAATACTTACTACACATAAGGAAAATCTAATGTCAAAATATAAGCTTTTTAGTGGTACTGCTAACCCTGAATTTGCTAAAAAAGTTGGGAAATACCTAAACGTTGAAGTTGGAGAAGCTTCAATTAACAAATTTAGTGATGGAGAAATCTCTGTACAAATTAAAGAGAGTGTTAGAGGACAAGACGTATTTATTGTTCAACCAACATGTGCTCCAACAAATGACCACTTAATGGAACTTTTAATTATGATTGATGCATTAAAAAGAAGTAGTGCTGCTTCTATTTCTGCTGTTATACCATATTATGGATATGCTAGACAAGATAGAAAAGCTGCTCCTAGAGTTCCAATTTCAGCAAAATTAGTTGCAGATATGTTAGAAGCTGCTGGAATTGATAGAATGATTACTATTGATTTACACGCTGCACAAATTCAAGGTTTCTTTAATATTCCAGTTGACAACTTATATGGTTCTGTTTTATTTGTTAGCCACTTAAGAAGTAAAAATCTTAAAAACCCAATTATTGCAAGTCCAGATATTGGAGGAGTTGCAAGAGCAAGATCATATGCTGATAAATTAGGATATGACTTAGTAATCGTTGATAAAAAAAGAGAAAAAGCAAATGTTGCTGAAGTAATGAATATTATCGGGGATGTAGAAGGTAAAGATGTTATCTTAGTAGATGACATGGTTGATACAGCAGGAACCCTTGTAAAAGCAGCTGAAGTTTTAAAAAGTAAAGGTGCAACTTCAGTAATGGCTTGTTGTACTCATGGAGTATTATCAGGACCAGCTTTTGATAGAATAAATGCAGGGACATTAGATGAGCTTATAATTTCTGACACTATTCCTATGCATGGGAAAAGCGATAAAATAACTGTTCTTAGTGCTACAAAAATTATTGGTGAGACAATTAGAAGAATCACTCATAACGAATCAGTAAATTCTATATTTATTGATTAATTAGGCCGTCAAATAAATAAATTTTTAATTTATTATTTGATATTATAAAATAAACAATAAGGATATATAATATGAAAAAGATTTTAATTTCTTCAGCACTTTGTGCTTCTATGCTGTTTGCAGCAAATAGTGATTATAAATATGAAATTACACCTATGATAGGTGGAAATATTGCAGAGGGAAATCTTAACTTAGATGATGACCATTACCCAATTGGAGGTATTAGTTTTGGTGTAAATATTGATGATTCAATGTTTGATCAAATTGAAGTGGGAATTTTAAATTCTTTAGGAAATGTTGATTATGAAAATAGTAGTGAAGATACTAATATTACTAGATTATTCAATAACTACATCAAAGACTTTGAACTTACTGATTCAACTTCACTTTATGCTTTAGTTGGTTATGGTTTAGAGCATTTTGATACTGAAAGATTTGGAAATGAAACTTCACTATTTGGAAACTATGGTATTGGTTTAAAATATAAAATTTCTGAAAGTATGTCTTTAAAAACTGATATTAGACATTTAGTAAATACTCATGATAGAGATAATAACTTAATCTATACAGTAGGTCTTTCTATTCCTTTTGGAAAAAAAGCGGCACCTGCACCAGTAGTAAAAGAAGAGCCAAAACCTGAACCAGTTGTAGAAAGAAAACTAGTTGAAAAACCAGTTGATACAGATGGAGATGGAGTAATTGACTCACTTGATAAATGTCCTGACACTCCAAAAGGTGATATTGTTGATCAACATGGATGTTCTTTAAAAGCTAATTTAAATATTAATTTTGAATTTGATAGTGCTAGAATTAATAACTCATATGAATCAAAAATCAAAAAATTTGCTGATTTTATGAAAGCATTCCCATCTGTAAAAGGTAAAATTGAGGCTCATACTGACTCAGTTGGAACAGAAGAATACAATCAAAAATTATCTGAAAGAAGAGCTGCTGCTGCTGTTAAAGCTTTAGAAGCATACGGAATTGATAAATCAAGACTTAACTCAACTGGTTATGGTGAGTCAAAACCTAAAGCTACAAATGAAACAGCTGAAGGAAGAGCCCAAAACAGAAGAGTTGAAGGTTCAATTCAAAGATAATTTCTCTTAAAGTATAGGTCTTTTCCTATACTTTAACTTCTTAAATTAAAAACTTAACTACTAACTAACAAAACTTTAGATATAATCGCGAAATTTAATATATAAATACTTCAATTATAGGAATTTAATTTTGCAAAAAAATATTAGAAACTTTAGTATTATTGCCCATATAGACCATGGTAAATCTACACTTGCTGATAGAATTATCCAAGAGTGTGGAGCTGTTACAGATAGAGAATTATCTTCACAGATGATGGATACTATGGATATTGAGCAAGAACGTGGTATTACTATTAAGGCTCAAAGTGTAAGATTAAAATATATCAAAGATGAGCAAGAGTATGTCTTAAACCTTATTGACACTCCTGGTCACGTTGACTTTTCATATGAAGTAAGTAGATCTTTAGCTTCATCTGAAGGTGCTTTACTTATTGTTGACTCAACACAAGGTGTTGAAGCTCAAACTATTGCTAACGTTTATATTGCCTTAGACAATGATTTAGAACTACTACCAGTTGTAAATAAAATTGATTTACCAAGTGCTGACCCTATGAGAGTTTTAGAAGAGACGGAAGAAGCAATTGGTCTTGACTGTACAGAACATAATCTAATCTCTGCGAAAACTGGTCTTGGAGTAAAAGACTTAATTGATTCAATAGTTGATAGAGTACCAGCACCTCAAGGTGATGAAGATGCACCAACAAAAGCACTTATCTATGACTCATGGTTTGATAACTACCTTGGAGCTTTAGCCCTTGTAAGAGTTTATGAAGGAAGTATCAAAAAAGGTCAAGTACTTAAGATGATGAATACAAAAGTTGAACACCCAGTTTTAGACTTAATGTATCCTCATCCTATAAAAAGAGAAAAAACAAAAGAGATTGAAACAGGTGAAATTGGTATTGTAGTACTTGGACTTAAAACTCTTGATGGAATTGCAGTTGGGGATACAATGACTGATGCGAAAAACCCAACAGCAGAAGCTATTGATGGATTTGAACCTGCAAAACCTTTTGTATTTGCAGGACTATATCCAATAGAAACAGATAAGTTTGAAGACTTAAGAGAAGCTTTAACTAAGCTTCAGTTAAATGACTCTTCTATCTCTTTTGAACCAGAAAGTTCTGCTGCACTTGGAAGTGGATTTAGAGCTGGTTTTTTGGGTATGCTTCATATGGAAGTAATTAAAGAAAGATTAGAAAGAGAGTTTAACCTTGACCTTATTGCAACTGCTCCAACAGTTGTATATGAAGTTCTTAAAACAGATGGAGAAAGAGTTGAAATTCAAAATCCATCAGAACTTCCTGAGCCAAATTATATTGAAACTATTTTTGAGCCCTATGTAAAAGCTACAATCTTAGTTCCTGATGAATTCTTAGGTAATGTAATTAAACTTCTTAATGATAAAAGAGGTATTCAAATAAAAATGGATTACTTAGGTAAAAGAGTTTTACTTGAATATGATATTCCTATGAATGAAATTGTAATGGATTTTTATGATAAGTTAAAATCTACTACTAAAGGTTATGCTTCATTTGATTATGAACCTGTAGAGTTTAGACCAGGTAACCTTAAAAAACTTGATGTTAGAGTTGCAGGTGAAATTGTTGATGCACTTTCTATTATTGTTCCTGAAGAAAAAGCAGTTTCAAGAGGTAGAGAATTTATTAAAGCACTTAAAGAATTAATTCCAAGACAACTTTTTGAAGTTGCAGTTCAAGCAAGTATTGGTAATACTATTATTGCTAGGGAAACAGTTAAATCTATGGGTAAAAATGTTACTGCTAAATGTTATGGTGGTGATATTACAAGAAAAAGAAAACTTTTAGAAAAACAAAAAGCTGGTAAGAAAAGAATGAAAGCTATTGGTAAAGTAAATGTACCTCAAGAAGCTTTTATGGCTGTTTTAAAAATTTAAATTTATCTACTAAATGAAGTTATAAAAGATATCTTTTATAACTTCTTCTTTCAGAAGAACTTTAATAATAATTATCTATAAGAAGCTTTGCAAAAGATGAAGCAATTAATAAAAGAGCAATAACAAATAATCCGTCAACTAACTTTTTTTTTGATAACTGAACTACTGAGTTTAAAATATTTCTCATATTACTTCTCCTAAAAAGAATAAAAAATTATATTTTAATAATAATTTAGCATATAGAAATAATTCTTAATCTTCTTTTAAATAGATAACTGTTATCAAAATTATAATAAATTAGAAATCTTTTTAGGAGTATTTTTAATAAATAAAGTAACTGCAACAATAAAAGTTATGAACTCTGCAACAACTAAGGCCATAAAAATACCTTTTTGTCCTACAATTATAGGCAATAAAAATATAAATAATATTGGTAAAATAAGACTTCGTAAAGTAGCTATTATCGCTGAATATTTTGCTTTTTGCATAGAAGTAAGATATGAAGTTATCATAATATTTAAACCAGCAAATAAAAAGGCAGGCCAAACATAATAAATAAACTCTAAAGTAATCTCTTTTGCTCTTAGTTCATTTTCTTTTAAAAATACATTTACTAAGATATCAGGAATAAGTATTACTAAAATTATTATAAAAAGTTCTATTGCGAAAATTGAAATTAATCCTAGCTTCAAAAAAGTTTTTATTCTATTAAAATATTGTGCACCATAATTCTTACTAAAAATAGGTTGTAATGAATCTGCAATTGCAAAACTTATCATAATACTAACCATAAAAAAATATCCAACTATAGTATAAGAAGCAACACCTAAGGCTCCAAAATTTTTAAGCATTATATAATTAAAAATCAATACTGTAATTCCAATTGATGATTCATTTATAAATTCAGATACACCATTTTTTGAAGCTTCAAATATACTAAAAATATTTCCTTTTGGTTTAACTATTTCTAAAGTAGATTTTTTTAGAAAAAAATGAGGAATCAAAACTAAAGTAATCACAAGATAAGAAATTCCAGTTGCATAGGCTGCACCACTTAAACCAAAATCATATTTTACAATAAATAAATAATCCAATATTATATTTACAATAGAAGTTAATAATAAAGCTAAAAATGATAAATTAGGATTCTCATCAACTCTTACAAAATAATCAATTGTAATTCCAGTCATTAAAAAAGGCAAAAATATTAGAAGTATAGATAAGTATTCAAAAGTATAAGTTTCTAATACACCCTCTACTTTTAAAAAACTTAATAAATACTCCATATTTAAATATATAAATAAACTGGAAAGAGCACCTAAAATAGAAATACATATTACTGCTTTTGTAAAAATATTAGAAGCTTCTTCATTGTTTTTTTCTCCCATAAGCTTTCCAGCTAAAACAGAGTTTCCAACAGCAAACATCAACCCTAATCCAAATAAAATTGCCAATAAAGGATATGAAATATTAATAGCAGCCAAAGCTACAGAGCCAACATAATTACCTATAAAATATCCATCAATAATACTTGCAGACGATACAGAAAGTAATCCTAAAATAGAAGGTATTGCATATTTAAAAAATACAATGTAAGGTTTTGATTCAAGCATTTATTTCTCTTTTTTGAAATTAAAAAGAGATAATAGCATAATTTATATTTTTATAGTAAAAAGCTAGAAAAAATCTAACTTTTTACAGAACAACAAGAATCCTCACAAAGAGACTCTTTTGGTTCATTTTTTATTGTTTTTAAAATTCTCATTGAGTTTAAAATAGCTAATAAAGCAACGCCAACATCTGCAAAAATAGCTTCTGCCATACCAATCATTGCACCTGCTCCTAAAACTAGGAAACCTACTTTAATAGCCATAATAAAGATAATATTTTGGTATACAATTGTTTTAGTTTTTTTAGCTATTTTTATTGCATCACTTATTGCATTTAAATTATCATTTAATACAACAACATCAGCTGATTTTACAGCTAAATCACTTCCTACTCCGCCCATTGCAAAACCTATATCAGAAGTTGCTAAAGTAGGAGCATCATTTATTCCATCTCCCACAAAAGCAGTAACTGTATTTGTTTGTTTTTTTATTTCTTTAAAATTTGTTAATTTATCTTGAGGAAGAAGTTCATATTTTACCTCATCAATTCCTAAATCTTTGGCAACACTTAAAGCAACCTCTTTTTTATCACCAGTTAGCATATAAGTTTTTTCAATATTAAGTTTTTTAAGTTCACTTATTACTTCTTTTGCTTCTACTTTTATAATATCACTTACAACAATATAACCTACAAATCTTGAATTCACACTCACAAAAACAACATTTAATTTTTCTTCAATATCTTCATTTATTTTTATATTAAACTTTTTAAGAAGCCTTTCATTACCTACTAAAATCTCTTCTCCATCTATATTTGCTTTTATTCCAAGTCCACTAAAATCTTCATGTTCTTTGATATTTTTCGAATCAATCTCTTTTTCATAAGCTTTAACTATTGATTTTGCTATTGGATGATTTGAAAAACTTTCTGCGTATGCTGCATACTTTAAAAGCTCTTCTTCACTTAATTCAAAAGCTTTAATTTTTGTAACTTCAAATACTCCATGAGTAAGTGTTCCTGTTTTATCAAAAATTATATTTTGAATTTCAGTTAATTTCTCAATATAATTTGCACCTTTAACTAAAACCCCTCTTTTAGATACTGCTCCAATTGCACTAAAAAAAGATAAAGGAATCGATACAACTAATGCACAAGGACAAGAAATAACCAAAAATACCAATGCTCTTTCAATCCAATCTGAATATAAAGCACCTTCAAGAATTAAAGGTGGTAAAAAAGCTAAAAATACAGCTGCAATTACAACAATTGGTGTGTAAACTGAAGCAAACTTAGTAATAAACTTTTCAGCTTTTGCTTTTTGAGATGAAGCATTTTCTATCATCTCAATTATTTTTGCAATTGTTGAATCTTTGTATAAAGAGTTTACTTTTATATATGAAGCTTTTGAAAGATTTATAAAACCACTTAAAACTTCTTCTTGTTTTCTTAATACCTTAGGTTTAAACTCTCCGGTAATTGCACTTGTATCAAAGGAACTATCGTCATCAAGTAAAATTCCATCAACAGGAACCTTCTCCCCTGCTTTTACTAAAATTATATCTCCAACTCTTACTTCTTCAGGTGATTTTTGAACTATTTTTTCACCCTCTTTTACATTTGCAGACTCTGGTTTTATATCAATTAATGCATTTATACTGTCCCTTGAATTATTAACTGCTACAGCTTGGAACATCTCTCCTATTTGATAAAAAACCATAACAGCGATACCTTCTACATATTCCCCTAAAGCAAAAGCTCCAATTGTAGCAATACCCATTAAAAAATGTTCATCAAAAAGTTTTCCACTTGCTAAGTTTTTTATTGCTTTATATAATACATCCCAACCAACAAGGAAATAAGCTAATAAGTAAACTGCTAATTGTAAAGTTTCATTTTGAATATAATTATAAGAAAGGTAAGTTAAGACTAAAGCTACAATAGTAATAGCTAGAAGTTTTTTATCTAATAATTGCCAAAAGGTTTTCTGCTCTCTTTTTTTATCTTTTACTATTATTACCTCTTTTTCAATAGCTTGTATTTTCTTTTCAATAATATCTAATAAATCATTGTCACTATTTTGTTCAAAACTAAGTGTTGAAGTTGAAAAATTAAGTTTGACATTTGATAACTCATCCATATTATTCAATGAGTTTTCTATTTTTGCTGCACAATTTGCACAATCTAAGTTTTCTAATTTGACTTTTTGCATAGCTGTTCCTTTTAGCCTTTTGTTATATGCTCTAATCCCATATCATATATTTTTTTGATATGTTCATCATCAAGAGAATAATACATTTGCTTACCCTCTCTTCTTGGTTTTACTATTTTTGAATTTTTTAATACTCTTAGTTGATGAGAAACTGCTGATTGACTTACATTTATAAGTTCACTTATAGCACCTACACATAACTCTTCTTCTTTTAAAACTGAAATTATTTTGATTCTTGTAGTATCTGCAAAAGCCTTAAAAAGCTCTGCAACATCATATAAGGTCTCTTCTTCTATTAAAGTTTTTTTTACTTTTTCTACCTCTAATGAGTGATCACAACATTCTTCAGTCATTTAATTCCTTTATATGTACATATGAATAAGTAATCATATGATAAGAAATCTTAAATTTCTATTAGAAAACTATTTGATTTTAGAAAGTATAAGTTTAAAAAAATAGAAAGAAAAATGCAGTATTAAAAGATTAATACTGCTAAAGTTTTAGTTTTTAAAGGGAAGAGTAAAAGCTATATGTACTTCTGAATAACTTTTTCCTTCGTGTAAATCAAAACAAGCTTTTGCAAATTTTGCATATGGTTCACTCATATTGAAATCTAAAACGTCAATTTGACCTTTTGCTATAATACTTCCATTATTTACATCATAAGTCATAGAAATGTTTTTTGTAACTTGGTTCATTGTTAGTTTCAATGTTAAAGTTTTATTTTCAGTATTTACTTCTGTTATAGCTCCTGAAATTTCTTCTGAACTTTTTAAAGAAAACAGTGTAGATACAATACTTTTATTTCTAACATCAAGTCCAGAATCAAAACTTAGAGTATTTATTTTTACATTTGCACTTTTTAAAAACTCTGAAAAGTTATCACTTTTTTTGATTTCAAGATTGATATCTTTAAAAGTACCAGAAACACCCACTTTTTTTGCTGTTTTAAAGCCTGTCCACTTTACATTTAAATCTCCATTTAACTCATAGGCATTTGCTGATACTAAAGCAAATAAAAGACTTAAACTAAATAATAGTTTTAACTTCATAAGATTACTCCTTAATTTTTTGTATAAAAATGATATTCAATATTAAATTATAGGAAGTTAAGAAAAAAGTATAAAATAATTTATTTATTTAAATTTAAAACTAGGTCATAGGCTCTACAAGTATTCTCATAATCATGATACAAGGAAACAAAGAACTTATAGTATGTAGAACCCATGAGCTAATTCTCAAAAAAAGATTTACGCTCGAGATTCTCTTATTTGGGAGAGTATGTGTAAGTTATGAATCTCTTGCGTAAACATAGTAAAATTATAACGATAAAAAGATAACAAAAAGTAAATAATTCCATTATAAAATGGTTAACTTTTTAAAAATAGTTCTTATTATTATAAAGCTATATTTTTACTTTTACTTAAAACTCCATTTTCATAGAAAATGCAACACTTCTAGGATCACCTAAAATTGTATTACTTGCCCAATAATCTTTTCCAGTTAAATTTGAAACTGTTAAGTTAAAAGTTGTAGGATATTTATCTATTTTTGTTTTATATCTTGCACCTATATCATATAAAGTATATGAAGGTATTTTATCTGTATTTGAAGCATCTCCATATTTCTCACCTGTATAATATGCACCACCAGTTAAGGTTAAACCATTAATTTGAGGAATATTATATTCTGCATATATTTTTGCCATTTTACTAGCTGCATTAGTAGGTTTTTTACCTTCAAGGGCTTTATCATTAGCTTTTTCAACACTTAAATCCATCCAAGTTCCTCCACCAAATAAAGTAAAGCTATCTGTAACTTTTCCAGTGATTGTAAGCTCAATTCCTTGGTGTATTTGTTCTCCATCTTGTGTTAGAGTTGGCTTAGGTGTTGTTGTATTATCTTCATAAGAATTTGCTTTTTCTATTCTAAATAATGCACTAGTTAATAAAATATTTTCATTTAAACTATATTTTGCCCCAACTTCATATTGGTTACTTACAAGCGGGTCAAAAATTTCGCCAGTATTATTATATGAGCTTCCAACTACTGTTCCTTGTTCTAAACTTTCTATATATGTAACATAAGTTGTAAGATTTTCAAAAGGTTTGTAGATAAATGAAAATGTTGGAGTAAGTTCTGATTTATTATATGAGGTTTTTTCACCATACCATATTGAAAGATCTTCAATTGTTGCATAATTAAATCCTATTAAAGCACTCAATTGATCATTAAAAACGATATCATCACCTATTAAAATATTCTTATATTTAGTTTTTGAAGAAAGCCCCATACCCATATCTGATAAAACTTCGTTTGGTAAAGCTGAATTTTTTATTTGTTCTAAAGTTAACCCTTCTAAATAATCATAGGCTGTCCAATTATTTGCCCTTAAATATTTTTGACGATTTTCTGAATAACCAACTGTTAAAATATGATTAATATCAAAAGTTTCAAATTTACTATCTAAATAAATATTTGCTGAATATCCTTTATATTCTTGTGCATTAGAAGGATATTTATAGTTATAAACATCATATAGTCCATCTGTTCTTGTATATATCCATTGATCTCCCATTTGTTTTTCTGTATTAAATTTTTCATAAAGAAAGGCACTTCTTAGCGAAAACATATCATTTATATCCCATTTTAAACTCGACATCAATCTATCATTTTTTTCATCAGCTTGTGCCCAGTCTGAACCATACGCTTTGCTAACATCAAGTATAGGACGCTTTGTATTACTACTTATGTTAAAAGAAGGTTTCATATTAGTTCTTAATTGCTCTCTATGAGCATAGTTTAAATCCATAGTAAAGTTATCTGTTGGTTTAAAATCAATGGTTGTACTTATAAATTTTTGCTCTTTTCCAATATTATCTACACTATCACCATTTTGATATAAAGCATTTATTCTATATCCAAAAATTTTTTCTTCATCAATTTGTCCACCTAAATCAATATGTCCATAATATTGATCTCCTCCATAATTTCCAATGGTAATACTTCTTTTATCTTCAATAGTTGGTTTTTTAGTGACATAATTAACAGCCCCTCCAACTCTTCCTCCACCATATAAAAATCCAGTAGCTCCACTTATAATCTCAACTCTTTCTAAATCTTCCATTGTTGTAAAGCTTTGTCCACTAACAAAAGGCATACCATTTATAATAGGATTATTTGAAGAAAACCCTCTTATTATAGTTTTATAATTTCCAGTTCTATTATTTCCACCATCTTGTGTTATTGGATTCATCTTAAAAATAGGAGCCATATCATTTGCTTGAACATTTTCAATTAAATCTTCTGAAATAACTGTCATTGAATAAGGAGTATCTTGTAAACTTCTACTTCCCCATATACCAATACCTGAAATATTTTTCACTAAATATCCTTGTTCAGAAGCTCCATCTTTTGTAGTAGCTAAGATATCTACACTTCCAAGATTATTTCCATTACTTGATAACTTTTTTTCTCTAATAACTATCGTATTATTTTGAATTATTGCTTCAAGTCCTGTATCTTTTAAAAGTATTTTTAATGCTTCTTCTAAAGATTCTTCATCTTCTACTTTATTTGCACTTTTGTTTTTTAAGATATTCATATCTACAATATATGGTATCTTTGCAGTTTCAGATATTTGTTGTATGGCATCGCTTAAGTTTGTAGTACTTATATTAAACTTATCCTTTGCATATAAACTACTAGCTAAAAGTAAAGCTAGACTTGGTGCTATTAATGATTTTTTTAATAGACTCATTTTTCTATCTCCTTAGTGTGGGACAAACTATTATAAAGTTTATCTTTAGGTAATTTTGAGAATCACTCTCTATATAAGAAGACGGAAAAATGAAAATTTCTTGACAGTAAATTTTAAAATTTATTAAATATTATCTTTTATTAGGATTTTACCCTTTTCTTCTTTCACAGTTATAGGATGAACCAAAGGTAATACTTTTAAAAAATCATCAAAACTATTTGCAGAGAAATTTCCACTTATAGGAAGTGAGGCTATTTTTTCATTTTCTATTTTTACATCTATATCAATATATTTTGAAAACTCTTTTATAATATTTTCTATACTTTCTTGATAAAAACTAAATTTCCCCTCACTCCAAGGAGCAACTTTTTTTATATCAATTTTTTCTAGTTTTTTTAAATTTGAATACTTATCCAAAGTTGCACTTTGTGCTTTTTCAACTCGTACTAATAAACTATCATGAAAATGGGGATTAGTAACTTTAACAACTCCTTCAGTAACATTTACTTGGATTTGGTTTTTACTATTAATTACTTCAAACTTTGTGCCTAAAACAGTTATATCTACTCTTTGTGTTTTTATTATAAAGGGTCTTTGTTTATTTGCTTCCACATCAAATACTGCTTTTCCCTCTGATAAAAATATTTCTCTTTTTCTTTCATAGTATTTTACATCTATTTTTGTATTTGTGTTTAAAGTTATTTTTGAATTATCTGGCAAAGTAATATTTTTCAAGACTTTATTAGAAGCTAAGTATTGTTTTGAAAAAGTGATATTTTCCATAAAAAAAGAAAGATATAAAACAAAAGCAATACATGCAGCACTAGAAATTGAAGTAAATATCTTAAGAAATTTATTTTTACTCTGTCTTTTTTTGTTTCTTTGTTCTATACTTTCATTAACTTCATTTTTTAACTCATCTATAAAGTCTTTAGGTAAACAGTGTAATTCATTTATAAATTTTTTTTCTTCTTCAAAAGCTATTTTATGCGAGTCATTTTCTTTTATCCATGATAAAAAATCTTTATTTTTATATAAATTTTGCCCTTCAAGTTCTAAACTTACCCAATGACTAGCTTGTTCTTCAATTTGTTCTTTTTTTGTCATGGATTAACTCTCTTTTCTTCTTATTTTTTCTTTAAGTTCAATACTAGCTCTTGAAATATGTTTTTCAACTGCAACAAGTGATATTCCAAGTAGTTTTGAAACCTCTTTTCTACTATAACCTTCAAAAACATGTAAAACGAAGACTTCTTTTCTCATTTTAGGAAGTTTATTTAATTCACTCATTAAAAGCTTTTTTCTATCTTGTTCTATTACTATTTCATCAGGTTGGGAAGTTTTTACAGTAAACTCATTTTCTTCATAAGGTATTTCTTTTATTTTATTTTTTTCTCTTACTTTATCTATTATAATATTTTTTGCAACTTTATATAAAAAAGCTCTTTTATCTTTTATAACTTTTTCTTTTTCTACCAAGATTACTTTTTCATATGTTTCATGTAAAATATCTTTTGCAAGTTCAGAATCAGATACATTTTTTTTGATATAGTATAACAATTCTTTATAATGTTCAATCATTAGTATTTTTTCTCTTTAGACAATATTAATAATTAAAATCATAGTATAGAGATTATTAAATACTCTTTAACAAAAACCCTCTCATGACAAGTAGATATAATTTAATCTAAAAACAGATATAATTTTTAACATTATGAAGTGTATATCATGTGAAAGATTTTCCTTATCTATTATTTGTAAAGAATGCCAAAATAAAATACTTCAAGCTTCTTTTCATAAAAGAGAACTTGAAAAAGGTTTTTATAATTATTCTTTTTATTCATATAATGAAATTGAGAATTTTATAAATTCAAAATATTATTTCCATGGAGATAGAATATTTAATACTCTAGCAAAACTATCTTTTAAAAAATTTGCACAAAATTTCAAATATGATGAACTAATATATTCAATTGGAATAGATGAACATACAAGACATGACTTTTCTCAAACTGCAATTTTATCAAAGCATCTAAAATCAAAATATATAAAACCTCTTTATGGAAAATGCAAAGCTACAAATATAGTAAAATATGCTGGACGAGATTTGGAATTTAGAAAGAAAAATAAAAGAAAATTTAATGTAAATATATCAAATAAAACTATTATCTTAGTAGATGATTTAATAACAACAGGAACAACTATCCTTGAAGCAAAAAAAGCTTGTGAAGCAAAAAATAACCAAGTACTCTTCTGCTTAACCCTAGCTGATGCAAAAATTTAGTATAATCTTTTTTTTTAAAGGAAAAGATATATGGTTGGAATTATTGATTACAATATGGGAAATCTTGCTTCAGTTTACAATGCCTGTCATCTACTTGATGAAAAAGCTACTTTTATAAAAGACCCAAATGATTTAAAAAACTTTGATAGAATAATTTTACCAGGTGTTGGTGCCTTTGGTGATGCAATGGAAAACCTTAATCAAACTGGAATGAAAGAAGCTATTTATGAATTTGCTAAAAGTGGAAAGCCTATGATTGGTATTTGCCTTGGAATGCAACTTCTTTTTGAAAGTTCTGAAGAGTTTGGAACAAATAAAGGATTAGGTTTAATAGATGGAAAAGTTGTAAAATTTGATAAATCAAAAATGAATGAAGACACAAAAGTTCCACATATGGGTTGGAATGTAATCAAAACTTCAAATGAACATACACTATTTGAAGGATTAGAAAACCCTTATTTATATTTTGTACACTCATACCATGCAGTTACAGATCCTAAAAATGTAATTGGAACAACAGAGTATGGATATGACTTTGTAAGTGCAGTACATAAAGAAAACATCTATGGTTTTCAACCACATCCAGAAAAATCACACGATAATGGATTAAAAATACTTAAAAATTTTATGAATATTAAATAGGAGACTTTAATAAAATGGATATTTTACCAGCAATTGATCTTAAAGATGGAAAAGCTGTAAGACTTAGCAAAGGACTTATGGATAGTGCAAAGATTTATTCAGATGAACCTTGGCAAGTTGCAAAGAAATTTGAAGAACTAGGAAGTAAGTGGGTTCATGTAGTTGATTTAAATGGTGCATTTGCAGGGGAACCAGCAAACTTAGAGCAAATTAGAAAAATCAAAGAGAACTGTAATCTAAAAATCGAAGTTGGTGGTGGAATCAGAGATGAAGAAACTATCAAAATGTATGTTGAACTTGGAATTGATAGACTTATCTTAGGTTCAATTGCAGTAAAAGATCCACAGTTTGTAAAAGATATGGCTTCAAAATATCCAATTGCTGTGGGAATTGATGCTATGAATGGAATGGTTGCAGTAGAAGGTTGGGCAGAAGTATCAACTATGAAAGCAACTGACTTAGCCAAAGAGTTTGCAAATGCTGGTGTTGAGGCAATTATTTGTACTGATATTTCAAAAGATGGAATGCTTTGTGGTGTAAATGTAGAGTTTACAGAGTCAATTGCACTTGCATCTGGTGTTGATACTATTGCTTCTGGTGGAGTAAAAGATATCAATGATATAACTTCTTGTAAAGCAAATGGAAATATTGCAGGTGTAATTGTAGGAAAAGCTTTTTATGAGGGGACACTTGACTTAGAAGAAGGTTTTAAAGCCTTATAAAAAGGATAAAAATGCCTTTAAAAAAAATCAATCCTGATAATATTTACAATAAACTTGTAAATGAAGAAGATGCCAGAGTTTGTAAAGCTATTGATGAAAAAGCTTGCAAGGTAGTTCCTGGCAACTTCCTTCTTACTATTATCTCTTATTTTTTTAATAAACTTGCAGATGCAGTTGCAAATGCAAAAGTTGTCTTACCTTGGATAATGGAGAGTTTAAATGTTCCATTATTTCTTATTAGTTTTTTAGTTCCCATAAAAGAATCAGGTTCCCTACTTCCACAACTTTTTATAGCAGCATATGTTAGAAAACTTCCCATTAGAAAGTGGGTTTGGTCTTTAGGAACTTTTTTACAAGCTTTATGTATGTTTGGTATAGCTATTGTTACTTGGAATATGGAAGGCTTAAATGCAGGTCTTGCAATCATTGCTTTACTTATTGCTATGAGTTTAGCAAGGGGTTTATGCTCTGTTGCTGCAAAAGATGTAGTAGGAAAAACGATTCCTAAAACAAGGCGTGGAGCATTAAATGGTCTGTCTGCTATGCTTGCTGGTTTACTTGTTGTAGTACTGGGTGTTTATTTTTTATTAAATGGTGAAAAACCATTTTCAGCACAAAACTTTGGGGTTTTACTTTCACTTGCAGGATTCTTTTGGATATTGGCTTCTATTACCTATGGTCAAATAAAAGAGTATCCAGGAGAAACGGATGGTGGAGGAAATGCCTTTACTATTGCAATGAAAAAACTTTCTATTTTAAAAACAGATAAACCTTTTAGGCTTTTTGTTATCACAAGGGCTTTATTTCTTTGTTCTGTTTTGTCTGCACCTTTTTTTGTAATTATTGCTCAACAAAATAGCGATGCAAATGCTTATTTACTTGGTCTTTTTATTTTATCAAGTGGTTTAGCAGATTTATTATCTGCAAACTTTTGGGGTAAATTTTCTGATGTATCAAGTAAAAGAGTTATGATTATTGGAGCAACAATTGCCACAACAGTTGGCTTTGTTGTGTTTTTTATAGACTTCTTTTACAAAGAGTTATTTTCTATCATTTGGATTATGCCTATTATCTATTTTATTTTAAGTATTGGGTATCAAGGTATTAGAATAGGTAGAAAAACTTATATTACTGATTTGGCAGAAGGAAATAAAAGAACAGACTACGTTGCAGTAAGTAATACTTTAATAGGCTTTATCTTACTTTTAAGTGGTCTAATTGGAACACTTAGTTCTTTTATTGGTCTTGGTGGAATAATTCTTGTTCTATCTCTTATAGGGGTACTTGCAATATACTTAGCAAAACAACTTCCAGAAGTTGAAGAGGATTAAATATTCTCCTCATCAACTGCGGTATAATGAAGTTCTAAACCTTTTGAAGTTGCTACAAAACCATTAATATTAATTTTTCCTTCATGTACCATTTTATGATGCAGTTTACAAAGTGGTATTAGATTATATTTATGATTTTGATTTATATGTCCTATAAAGCCATCTTTATTTGCTCTTGCTTGTTCTTTGATATGATGAACATCATCACAAGCTCTTCCACAAATAACACAAGATGAAGCAAAAACATCTTTGTTGTATTTTGAAGTCTTCTTTTGAGTAAGTCTTTCAACCTTATCATAGTCATCAGTTAATCGCTTTCTAATATCATTTGCAACACTTAAGAACTCTCTATCCATATGAAGTGATTTTGCATACTCTAAACCATACATAGAAGAACCACTTCCATGTTTTAGTTTTCTATCAAAGATTAACTTATCTTCTTCATCTTGATACATTACAGATAGATGAAGTGAAATTATATTTTTAAGGTTTTCTATCTCTTTTATCTCTGGTAATTGATGTAAGTGCGTTGCAAAAACAAAGATTGATTCTAGTTTTGCTAGTTTTAAAATAGCACTTGCAACAATAGATAAACCACTCATTGTCTCTGTACTATGAGAGATTTCATCTCCTAAGATTAGTGATCTTTTTGATGCACGATTGAAAATATTTTTAAGTTCAAGCATTTCAACTGCAAAAGAAGAAAGCCCTTTAGCTATATTATCAGCTCCACTAATTCTTGTAAATACAGAATCAAAAATAGAAAATCTCATTGATTTTGCAGGTACAAAAAAACCTGCTTGTGCTAAAATAACTGCAATCCCAATTGATTTCATAAGTGAAGATTTACCTGAAGAGTTTATTCCATAAAGTAAAATACCATGCATTTTATTATCAAACATATTTATAGGGTTTGAGTTTTTAATTATCACATTATCTTTGAACTCATCTTTTGCAAGGGATAACTCCCCTAAGATAATATCATTTGGAACATAAATCCCTTGCTCTTCATTTGCTTCAATAATTGGATGTCTAAGTTCAACTAACTCTAAAAAGTTTTCATCATCTTTTGTTTTTACAATCTTTGGACAAACATAATTATATTTTTTTGCTGTTTTGATATTTGAAACAGTTAAGTCAACCTCAGCAATAAACTGAACTAGCTCTTCAAGTAATGTTGCAAATTTCTTTTCAAACTCATTTAGTTTTTCTTTAAATACCAGTTTATTTAACTCAATTATTTTTCTTAGGTTATGTACATACTTATCTGAAATTTCATCTGTAAGTTTACAAGAAATTTTTACTGAAGTAGTTTGTACTTTATAGTTAAAATCTTTGAAAAGAAGTAAATCATCATCAATAATAATATGAGAGTTTGATAACTCATCTTTTATTAGGTTATATCTATTCTTTGTAAGACTTAAATAAAAACCTTCTTTATCTAGTCTATTTATACTTACAAAGTTTGAGTCTTTTGCATTTAAAATATTTAAGATATGATTCTTTATTAATTCTAGTTTTGTATATAACTGTTCATTTTGTCTGTTTAATTCATCTATTTCATGGTTTATTCCATCACAAACCATATTTGACTCAACATCTTTTAGCATATACTTTCCAGAAATAGCTAAATCAAAAGTTGATTCAATAGAGTCTATAAACATTTGAAGTTGCGCTAAAGAACAAGGGGGAGTTATAAACTTATAATTCTCCATGAAAGCCACTACTTCTTTTATACTAAGAAGTGAGTCATAAAGATAATTTAATTCAAAAGGATGAAGTCTAGCTAGTTTTATTCTTCTTGTAAGTCTTTCTATATCATAAATATTTGCTAATTCATTTTCAATAGGTCCATGATAATCAAATAACTCTTTTGATAAAGCATATCTTCTTAGTAACTCTTTGCTATCTTTTACAGGATGAGTTAATCTTTCTTTTAAAAGTCTTTTCCCCATGGCTGTTGAAGTATTGTTAAGAAGTTTTATTAAACTTGGATTGTGAGAAGTCTCTATAATATTTAATTGTTCTAAAGCATTGTTTCCTAAATAGATATATTTTGAAACATCTAGTTTAATTGGAAGTGAAAGCTTTTGAACTATATTTGAATCATGTCCTATAACAAAATCAATAAGTATTGCTAAACTTTGAGAACTAAGTGGAACTCTTTCCATATCAAGATGTTCTATTGCAGTAAGTAGTGATTCTACAGCAAAAACATTTTTAAATAATTCATTTTGATAATTTATCTTTGGAATAAATGTTCCAATATGAAAAGTTTTTAGTTTTAGTTCAAGATAATCTATTACTTCTTTTTGATTTATATTTTTATCTGCAAAAGTTACAACTACTTCATTTGTACGGTGCATATTCATATAGTTAAATACTTCATCTAAAGCATAGAACTTATCTTCACTTGTACCATGAACTTCATTGTAGTAACACTTTCCTGTAGTTACATCAATTGCAGAATATCCTACAAGATAAATACCTTTTATTTGATCAACCACAAGTGAAGTGATATTGTTTTCATCTTGGTCAATCACAAAATCAAAGTTTGTTCCTGGACTTACTACTGTATCAAGATATCTACTTACTTTAGGTGGAAGTCCTTTTTGTCTTATAATTACTACTGTATATTTTTGTTCAGCAATAATTCTAGCAAGGTGCTTTTCTAAAGAGATTGCAGGAACACCAGCCATGATGGGGTTTTCTTTTGAGTTTTCTAAAATTGATTTATTTTTTCTTGTTAGTTGAATATTTAATAGTTCTGCTATTTCTTTAGCTTTTCCTATTTGTTCATCATCATTATTTACTTCATAAACTTCAAAGAAAGTACCTATTTCCATAAGTACTACAGTATTTTCTCCATACTTCTTTTCAAAAAGTTGTTGAAGTTTAAAATATGTAATGGTTAATAAATTTTTTTTCTCATCTAATAAGACTTGAACTTCTTCTCTCAAACTATTTTTTCACTCCAGTCCAATCTCTAATCAATGTTCTTTGTTCTCTTGTTAAATCTGCTTCTTCATGAGCTTTTATATAAGAACTAAGAGGCATTGATGCATATGCTGTTCTAAATATTGCTTTTAATTTTTCTTCTTTCTTCTCTTTTGTATATTCTTGCCAAAGTGAGAAGTTTAAAGCTTTTCTTCCATTTTTTACATGGCTATCAATTATCCAAGAAAAAGGTGCAACATTTGAGTACCAAGGCCATTTTGTATTATTTGAATGACAATCATAACAGGCTTGTTTAAAAATAGTCATTATTTCAGTTGGTGCTTTAATTTCAAGTTCTGATGATGTTTGTTTATTTACTTTATCAGTTTGAATAAATTGCATAGCAATAAATACTATTGCAAAAATTAAAAGTGCTCTTTTCATTTCCTATTCCATAAATAAATTATATGGTCTTCTTAACTCCTCTATAAAGTTTAAAACAGAGATATTTCTACCCTCTCTTTTAAACTCTTTTGAATCAAAAAATACCAAAATAGTTGGTATAGAAAATACCGAAAAATTACTTGCTATCTCTTTATAAAAGTCAGCTTTTACTTCATAAATTTCAATTTTAGGTAAATGTGATTTAACTTGCTCTTCAATTTTAGGCTTCAAAGCTGTGCAAACAGAACAATTCTCTCCTGAAAAATATATAAGTACAGCAGGAACTGTACTTATAACCTCATTTACTTCATTTAAGTTCTTTAGATTCTTCATTTATAATCTTTGAGCCTTCTTCAATTTTTTCAAAAGCTTTTTCCTCATCTTCTTTTATTAATTTTTCTACATCATTTTCTGGGTTTTTATGATCTTTTCTATTTACAAAAATATCATGTCTATTTAAACTAATACCTTTCATATGTGTTAAAGGGAAAGCAAAAGCAATACCTTTACCAGTTGTAGTAATATGAAGAGAATGAATTATTGATTTAATAACAGGTTTAACCAAACTTTGTGGAAGTAAAAATAATAATAAAGCATCGTTAGCTTCAAAAGATGTTCTATAAAAGTTATCCATTTTTCCTAAACCTATTCCATCAGCTCTTAATACAGTTACCCCTGGAGCTCCAGCTTTACTTGCAGCTTGTATAGCATCTAGTTTTTTCTCAATAGGTACAAGAATAACTACAGCAGAAAAATCCATAGGTAACGAGTGTCTTCTATCGCTCCCATCTATATTTATAGTTGCTAAATCCATATTCTCTGCATCTATTAAAGTATCTCTTAAAATATTTGCTGCTTCAATTTCAGTATCAGACTTAACTCCAAGTTTTTCAATAATAATACCATAAAGCATTACAGTAATCATTGGAAAAAGTGAAGCAAAAGCAATAAGTCCAAAACCATCGATTAAAGGATACCTTCCTTCAATATTTGTTGCAAGACCAATACCAAGTGCTGCTACAAGAGGAACTGTAACAGTTGAAGTTGTAACTCCTCCACTATCATATGCAATTGGAACTATATATTTTGGAGCAATTGAAGTTAAAAGAATAACTAGAATATATCCAAAAATAATATAGTAGTGAATATGTCCACCATCTACAATTCTAAATGCACCTAAAGCAATACCAACAGCAACTCCAAAAGCAACAAAAATTCTTAAAGCAAAGTCATTTATTTTACCATCACTTATCTCTTTTGCTTTTTTAGCAATTGCCATAAGAGCAGGTTCTGCCATTGTCGTAGAAAATCCAATTGCGAAAGCAAAAGAATAAATCATCATTATAGAACCTGATTTTGTCAATTGATAAGCCATAGTCTCACCAAGATTAAATAATCCCATTTCAAGACCAAGAATAAAAGCATCAAGTCCAATAATTACTAAAATAAATCCTAAAAATACTGTCTTTAAATTTTCAATTTTTTTCTTTAAAACAACATATTGAAAGAAAAGAATAATTAATAATATAGGTGCAACATCTTTTACAACATTAAAAATTCCTATTAATAAAGATTGCGCTGTAATATCTGCTACTGTAGAAACAGAAGCATCAATAGTAATAGCAGCTACAGTTTTTGCTTCTACTAGATTGTATACTGCAATTCCATATATTTGAACAAATATCATTGGAGTTAAAGAAGCAAAAGCAATAAGACCAAAACCATCAATTACAGGGTTTCGTCCCTTAATAGAAGAAGCAAGTCCTATACCAAGTGCAGCCACAAGGGGAACAGTTACAGTTGAAGTTGTGACTCCACCTAAGTCATAGGCAAGTCCTATAATCTCTTTTGGGGCAAAAAAAGTCACAGATACAACAAGAACATATCCTACTATAATATAGTAATGAATAGGATGTCCTTTATATATTCTATAAACACCTAAAAAGATTGCAAACCCAACTGAACCAGCAACAACAAGTCTTAGAATTGTAGCATCAATACGTCCACTTGAGATGGAAGCAGCCTTATCAGCGATTACAGCAAGAGCAGGTTCTGCAATTGTGGTACCAAAACCAATTAAAAAAGCAAAAAATAAAACCCATAAAAAAGTCCCATTTTTTGCAAAATCTCTTGCAAGACTTTCACCTATTGGGAAAATCCCTATTTCAAGTCCTTGTAAAAATATTGCTAAGCCAACTCCAACTATACCTAAACCAATTGCTGTTCCTAACCAACCTTCAGGTACAGATTGAATAATTGCAAGCTGAAAAAACAATATTACAACAATAATAGGTATTAAATCTCTAAAAGAATCTCTTAAAAGTTTCAGAAAAAAATTAAACTGTGTCATTAAAAATTACTCTCCATCATAATATTATATGCAACTAACCAACATACTAAGCAACATTTTATCAATTTATTTTATAATTGCTACTAAAATGAATTTATGACTATTTTTTTACAATTATTTAAAAATATGTTTAATAATTCTTTTATATCTTTGTGGTTTATCACACTGTATTAACAATAAATCATCTTTTTCGAATATTGTTGCTCCTGTAGGCAAAATATATTCATCATTTCTTTTAATTAATAAAACTAAAAAATTTGAAGGTAATTGTAATTCTGCAATATTTGCACCAATTACTTTAGAATCATCATCAATATAAAATTGCTTTAATGTTTGATAAAATAAAGGAGAAGCTTCTACTTTCTTTTCTTCTATCTTCTCTTCTAAATTTAAAAGTTTTGCCACGAAAGGAAGAGTTGTTCCTTGAAGTAAAATAGACAATAATACAATGAAAAAAACAGTATTAAATATTAAAGAAGCATTTTCTAAACCTTCTATAAAAGGATATGTTGCAAGAACAATTGGAACAGCACCTCTTAAACCAACCCAAGATATAAAAGTTTTTTCCTTTGTAGAAAACTTACTAAATATTAAACTCAAAAATATTCCACTAGGTCTTGCTATAAAAATAAGCCAAAGAGCAATTAAAAAACCATGCCAAGCTACATCTGGTAATTCTGAAGGGAATACTAAAAGCCCTAGTGTTAAAAATACTGATATTTGCATAATCCATGATAAGCCATCATGAAACCCTATTAAATTCTTCTTGTGAACAAACTCTTTTTTATTTGCAAAAACTCCAGCAATATATACAGACAAGAACCCATTTCCTCCTAAAAGTGTCACAATACCAAAAAGAAACATCACCCAAGCAATTGTAAAAACAGGATAAAGACCATAAAAAGTAAAATTAATTTTATTTAGAATTTTGGGCAATAATATACCAAAAACTACTCCTAAAAATATCCCAACAAAAAATTGTAAGAAAAAATACAAAATCAAATCAGTAAAAGAACTACTTTGAGGTAATAAAATAATTTGTAAAATGGCAACAGTTAAAAAAATAGCCATAGGATCATTACTTCCAGATTCTAATTCCAATAATGGAGATAATCCTTTTTTCAAAGAAATACCTTTTGCACGAAGTATTGCAAAAACTGCAGCAGCGTCTGTAGAAGAGACAATAGCACCTAATAATAAAGATTCTAAAAAATCAAATCCTAAAACATAATGAACACAAATTGCTACAAATAAAGCAGTTAAAAAAACTCCTACTGTAGCTAGAATTAAACCATCTTTTAAAACAGGTTTAATAACTCTCCATTGAGTATCAAGTCCACCACCAAAAAGTATATAAATTAAAGCAATTGTTCCTACAGCTTGAGCTAATACTGCATTATCAAAGTATATTCCAAGAATACCTTCTGAACCTGCAATCATACCAAGACCTAAAAAAATAAATAAAACAGGTATTCCAAACTTATCTGATAATTTGCTAGATAGTACACTTAAAAGCATTAAAAATGCTATTACTAATAAATAAATTTCTAAATCATTCATTTTTTATTTTACCATAAGTTTATCATTAATAATACTATATAATAAAACAGTTATCATTGGAAAAATAGATGCAAAAGCAATTAAACCAAAACCGTCAAGTAACGGACTCCTTCCTTCTATATTTGTTGCTAAAAATAATCCAAATGCAGTTACGATGGGAACTGTAATTTCAGAAGTAGTTACACCTCCTAAATCAAAAGCAAAAGCTACCATATTTTTAGGAGCAAAAATTGTTAAAAAAACAACAATACTATATAAAAATGTAATTAAAAACCAAATATTATATCCATTTACTATTTTATATGCACCAACTAATATTCCAAGTCCAACTCCCAAAGCAACCAATAATCTAATAATTATCACATTTAATCTTGTAGTTGACATTTTATCAGCTTGTTTTATAATTGCTATTAAAGCTGGTTCAGCCATTGTTGTTCCAAATCCAATTAAAAAAGCAAATAAATATATATATAATACATTATTCATATTTATAAGACTTTGTGCAATAGATTCTCCAATAGGAAACAATCCAAGTTTAATTCCAACAATAAAACCATATAAACCTATAACTAAAAATAAAAATCCAAAAACTACCCCTGATATATTAGATAAAGGCTTTTTTATAATAAAATATTGAAAAAACAAAATTGTTATAATTATAGGAATAAGATTTAAAAAAGTTTTAAATAAATCTGCTAAAACTTGGAAAACAGTAAATCCAGCTTCATAATGAGCTTCATCATCTACTACTTCTATTACTTGTTCTAAATTATTTAATCCAAAATCACTTCCTAAAACAATTATTCCATAAATTTGAATACTAATCATAGGAGTAATCGCAGCTAAAGCAACAAAACCAAAACCATCTTTAAGAACACTTCTTCCTTGTAAAGCAGAAGCAATTCCTATTCCTAAAGCAACAATTAATGGAACTGTAGCAACATTTGTAGCAACTCCACCTGAATCATAGGCTAAGCCAATAATTGAAGGAGGAGTAAAATATGTGATTATTAAAACTAATAAATATCCACCTACAATAATTTTACTGATAGACCAGCCTAGAATTGTCCTCAAAATACCAAAAGCAGTAATAAAACCAACACTAAAAGCAATAATAATTCTTAGAGTTAAAGGATTTAATGCACCATTAGTTATCTCTCCTGCTTGTGAGGCAACTGCAATTATTGCAGGTTCTGCAATGGAAGCTCCAAAACCTAAACAAAAACCAAAAATAGCAAACCAAAATTGAGAGTTTCTTTCTAAAAACTCAGAAGATAAACTATTTCCTAGTGGGAAAATTCCTATTTCTAATCCCATTAAAAAGAAAGTAACCCCAATAACTACAACTAAAAAGCCAATAGAAATAGTTATAATATCATCAGGAATAGATTGGAAGACCAAAACTTGAAAGCCTATAATAATAATTAAAATAGGTATCAAATTTATTGCTGATTCAATAAAAGTATATTTAAATTGCTTTAACAATTCATGCATATTAATCTACCAAAGAAAGTAAATATTCCGTCAAGTCTGTTATTGATAATACTCCTAATAGTTGGTTATTATCAGTAACAGTAACTCTTTTTATATTATGTTCAATCATTGTTCTAGCAGCATATTTAACATCAATTTTAGAAGATACACTAAATGCTGGTTTTTTATAAATGTCATAAACATTTAATAGGTCAATATCCCCATCTTCTGCAAGAATTGCTTTTAATATTTGAGTATTGGTAATTATTCCATAAGCATCACTTGAAGAGTTTTTATCTACAATTAAACATTTTAATTTTGTTTCTTTCATAAGCTGTAAAGCTTCTTTTAAGGTAGCATAAGGTTTTACTAAAATAACATTTTTTTGCATAATCTCTTCAACAAGCATTATCTATCCTTAATTTACAAATCATCATTTGTTTTTATTGAATTTTCAAATTTTTTTAATAAACTTCTATCTAATCCTACTAAATGAGAAATAGGTAGTGTAAAAGCTAAAGCTTCTATTTTTTTATTTTCAATGTACATATGAAACTCTTTTAAAATTGTTCTTGAAAGTTTTTCTTCAAGAACATATACAATAATTACCTGATTCCCTTCATAAGTTAAGGAAAAAAAACTCTTCTTTTCTGAATCAGAACTTGTACCTCTTCCTTGAATAACAGTAGCACCGCCAGCCCCAGCATTTTTAGCAATTTTTTTTACCTTATCTTCATTCTCACTAGAAGTAATTACAAGTAAAGTTACAAATCTCATAATAATCCTTATTTTTTAAATATTAAAACATCTTTTTGTGATTTATCTAACATTTCAAAAGTAAAGAAACTTATATTTCCTGTTGTATGCAGAGCAATTAAATCTATGCCATCTAACCAATGACTACTATTGTCTCTAAAATATTCAGATGTTAAAACATCATTCTCTATAGTTAAAGACAGTTTATTATCTATATCTTTAAATGTTTTAATAAATTTATTTCCATTTTCTAAATTATCTTTTGCTATATTTGATACATATTTTTTTGCATGTTCTTTATCAATTCCATACATATTTAAACGACTTTCAAAAGGTACACTATACACATGCAATAAATTGATTTTTGAATCAGGGAAAATTTCAAAAGTATTTTCAACTGCTTTTTTTGAATCTTCACTAAAATCAGTTGGAACTAAAATATATTTATAATCAATTATTTTAGTATTTTTAATTACTAAAGTAGGAATATCTAAAGAGCGAATAATTTTTTTGGTTGTACTTCCCATAATCAATTTTTCAAAACTAAAATTTTCACCACTATTCCCAATTACAATTAAAGAACAATTTAAATCTTGTGATAATCTTGCAATTTCTTTTTCAATACAACCTACTCTAAAATAAAAATTTTTTTCATTTATTTGAGGAAAATTTTCTTTTAAAAACTTAATACAATTATATTTTATTTTCTCTGAATTATCTTGAAAATTAAAAATACTATCTTCTACTACATGTATAAGATTTAGTTCCAAATCCTTATTTTGTGCAAAAGTAAGAACTTTATTAAGTACTTTATCACAATTATTAGAAAAATCTGTTGCTACTAATATTGAAGTTTTTTGCATAGTATACTCCTATTTTTTTATAATTAAATCTTTAATCTTATGACTTGTTATAAGATTTTCAACAAAAATATTAGAAATATTAAAATCACTAATTATTTCGGCCTCTTTTTTTGTATGAATTTTTACAATAATTTTATCAGTAGAAATAACTTGTTGTATGGTATCGCATACTTGGTAGAGTTTTTGTGGATTATCTATTGCAATAATCACATATTTTGCTTCTCTTAAATTTACACTTTTTAACAAATCCTTATTTGTTGCATTACCAAAAACTACATGATAACCACTTTTCAAAGACCTATAGAAGCTTTCAATATTATTTTCAATTGCAATATAAGGTTCAGAATTAACTGTAAGTTCATCAGCAATACTTCTTCCAAATTCACCTAATCCTAAAATTATTGTATGATTACTTAATTCTGTTGATTTAAGTTCTTGCTCAATAACAGGTTCAACACTTTTAATAAAGAAATCAGTAATTGTTGTAAGATTTTTTAAAATTATGGGTGTAATTATCATTGATAAAACAATTGTTACAATCATAATTTGACCATATGGAGAGGGTACTAATCCTCCTGTTCTTGCAAGTTCCAATAAAGCTAAAGAGAATTCTCCAATTTGAACTAAAGAAAGTGCTGTTTTAAGACTAACTCTTTTATTCTCATTAAATCTTATTACCACATAAATAACTATAAACTTTAAAATCATCACAGAAAATAAAAGTGCTAAAATTATATGTATATAAGAAAAGATAATATCAAATTTTAATTGCATTCCTACAGTTACAAAGAAAATTCCTAATAATAAATCTCTAAAAGGAACTAAATCTGCTTCAGCTTGATGTTTATATCTTGTTTCTGCAATAAGCATACCTGCAATAAAAGCTCCTAAAGAATAAGAAAAACCTAATTTATGAGCCAAAAGTGAAGCTCCAATTGCTAGAAAGAGTATAGAACCTACAAAAAGTTCATCAGAATTTGTTTTTGTAATTGCTCTAAAAAATGGCTCTAACAAATACTTTCCTATAATTACCATTAGCACTAATAAAATCAAAGCATGAAATAACATCTCAAGTAAAACATCTGAAATACTACTTTCTGAAGAAGTACTCATAAAACCAATTGTTAAAAGAATAGGAATAACAGCAATATCTTGCATAATTAAAATCCCTAAACTTCTTTGTCCATATCTTTTACTTATTTCATTTGTTTCATTAAAAGTCTTTAAAACAATGGCTGTTGAAGATAAGGCAATTGCTAAAGATAAAATAAATGAAATATTCTTTTCAATATCAAGAATATAATAACTTATTAAAAAAACTATTATTGCGGTAATTGAAATCTGTAATGTTCCTGCAACAAAAACTTCATTTTTCATCTTTTTTAAATGTTCTAAAGAAAACTCTAAACCTATTGTAAACATTAAAAAAACAACACCAAACTCTGCAATCTCTTTTAATGTATGATTATTTACAGCATCATGCAAATTAAATGTATATGCAATAACAGTACCAGTAAAAATATATCCTATAATTGTAGGTAAATGAATTTTTTTTAGTAGTATATTTATAACTAAAGCTAAAAATAGTGTAGTTACAATAATTGTTAACATTAATATCCTTATATTTGAAAGTAATATTGATTATAACAAATAGTTTTTTTTAAAGAGATGAAGTTAGTGATTATTTATATTAATAATTATTATAAAAGAGTAAATATAAAGCAGTAAACTGCTTTATATTTTAATTAAACTTGGTGTTCAGTTCTTTTAGAAAGTCTTTCTTTTTGAGAAAGAAAAGAGTTTACAGAACCTAAATAAGCTTTTGCTGTTGCAAGCATAGTATCAACACTTAATCCATGCCCTACAAAAGAAGGTGTTTGTTCATCAAAAACTACCCTTGTCGTAACTTTTGCTAAAGCATCTTTTCCTTCAGTAACTGAAGTTACATTATAACTTTGAAGATCTCCACTTATTCCCGTTAATCTATCAATTGTTTTAAAGATTGCATCCATTGTTCCATTTCCAATATTTGCATCACTTATTATTTCATCATTATATTTAATCGATACCGCTGCTGTTGGTAAACCATTTGAACAGTCAGAGATTTGTAAACCAACTAACTCATAAGTTTTATCGTGATTTAACGATTCATCTGTAATTAACATTCTTACATCATCATCAGTTACTTCTTTTTTCTTATCAGCTAAAACTTTAAATTTTTCAAAGGCTGAATTTAATTCTTCATCAGTAATTTTATCAAAACCTAATTGATTAATTTTATCTCTAAATGCTGCTCTTCCAGAGTGTTTACCTAAAATTAAAGTAGAGTCTTTAATAACTCCTACATCTTCAGGTTTCATAATTTCATATGTTTCTTGATGTTTTAATACTCCATCTTGATGAATTCCACTTTCATGGGCAAAGGCATTTTTCCCTACAATTGATTTGTTTTGTTGTGGTTCAACACCAGTAATAGTTGCAACTAATCTTGATGTTGCATAAATTTCTTTTGTATTAATACTTGTGTATAAATCACCAAAAGCATCTTTTCTAGTTTTTATAGCCATTACAGCTTCTTCTAAAGCAGAGTTCCCTGCTCTCTCACCTAAACCATTAATTGTTACTTCAATTTGTCTAGCACCATTTGTAACTGCTGCTAAAGTATTTGCAGTTGCTAATCCTAAGTCATTATGATTATGAACAGAGATTCTAGCTCTATTACCTGCAAAATCTGATAACTCTTTTACCATAGCTCCTAATTCTGTTGGTAATCTATATCCAACCGTATCTGGTAAGTTAATCGTAGAAGCTCCTGCTGCAATTACTGCATCCATAACTTCTTTCATAAAAGGTATTTCACTTCTCCCTGCATCTTCTAAAGAAAACTCCACATCATCAACAAATGTTCTTGCATATTCTACTGCATGAACTGCTCTTTTAATAACCTCGTCTTCACTCATTTTTAACTTATATTTCATATGAATTGGTGAAGTAGCAATAAAGGTATGAATTCTATGTAATGGCGCTTTTTCTACAGCTAATCCAGCTTGTTTAATATCATTCTCAATTGCCCTACTTAAAGAACAGATTGAAGAATTTTTAACTTGTTCTGCAATTCTACTAACTGCATCAAAATCTCCAGGACTTGCTGCTGCAAAGCCTGCTTCAATAACGTCTACACCTAATTTTTCTAATTGTAAAGCAACTTTAATCTTTTCTTCTGTATTCATAGAACAACCAGGAGATTGTTCACCATCTCTTAATGTAGTATCAAAAACTATAATTTTATTTTTATCCATTGTATGTACCTTTTGAATTATGCAATATTATATCTTTTTTTATTTAAAAAAAGAAAAACTAAATTTTGGAAATTGTTATGTTCTAAATGTATATATTAGAGGAAGTTTTTAAGAAGCAGAAGAGTGTTAACACTTTTTATGAAATGGTTTTTATAAAAATCAAATATTTTCATTTACTCTCCTTTGTATTATCGTAAAATTATAGTAATTTAAAAAAAATTTGTCAAGAGAAAAAGAGTTTTATATACTCTCTACTGCATTTCTTCCATTCTCTTTTGCTTTATATAAAGCTTCATCCGCTCTATTTATAAGTTTTTCTAAATTATCTTCCTCTTTATATATAGTTATTCCAAAACTTGCAGTTTTATTTCCAATAACAGGAAAGCTATGCTTTGCAATTTTTTCTCGTATATGATTTGCTAATTCATGTAGACCTTTTAAATCAGTATGAGGACAGATTATAACAAACTCTTCTCCTCCCCATCTTCCTACTGTGTCTGATTTTCTAATATTTCCTTGTAAAAGTTTTGAAATCTCTATTAAAGTAGAATCTCCCACTTGATGTCCATAAGTATCATTAACTTGTTTAAAATAATCTACATCAATAATCATTATTCCAAACTTTTCATTATATCTATCTGCTCTATTTAGTTCTTCAAGTATAACTTCATCAAGTTTTATTCTATTATAAATATTTGTTAGTTTATCAGTTACAGATAATCTTTCTAACTCAATATTTTTTTCTCTTAATTCTTTTGTTCTTTCTTTTACTTTTTGTTCAAGTTTATTTTGGTATTCAAAAATCGAATGTCCCATTTCTAACATAGAATTTGACAATTCTTGAATTTCAAAAACCCTACTTTTTACTTTTCTTAGTTTTGAATATTTTCTATTTTTTACTTTCTTACTTTCAAGTTTTAATTCCAATACAGGCTTTACAATTACTGAAGCAAAATACCAAATAAGAGGTAATAAAAATAAAAAAAGTAAAATAGTAAAAACAACTATTAAATTAAAATATTTAGAATATTGTTCCATAACATCATCAAAAGATACTACGGTAATTAAATATTTATATATATCATCTTCTAATTGGGAAAAATTTATAATATATTTTTCTGAATTTATTTTATAAATATGTTCTTTTTTATTTAATACACTATTTTTATCAATCAAATTTTTTATTTGAGAAATCAAAGTAGTATCTTTTGTAGTAGAACCAATCAAGTCTTTATCTTCTGCAAAAAGAAAACTATTCATACTTTTCATTGAGTTTAAACCATTAATTGTTTTATTAAGATTATTTAATAAAACATCTAAAGCAAAAGTTACATTTTCATTATATCTTTTTGCATATGTCATTCCTGTTGAATCAATATGCTTAAAAGAATAAGGCTTACTTTTAATCAAAATATTACTTTGATTCTGAGCTTTAATATACCAAGGTCTACTTGTAGCTAAATAACTATTTTCTTTTTCTTCTTTTTTTATTAATTTAAGTTTTTCATTATATACATTTAGAACTCTTTTGTTTTTATTTTTACCATTAATGTAAACTAAAAGCCATCTTGCTTCTTTTGATAAAGTGTATTGCTCTCTTAAAGATTTATTTATTTCTAAATTAATTATTTCAAAAAAGCTATCATCAGAAAAAGCAAAATATGTAGCATAAAGTTCTTCATTATTTTTTAAAATATTTACTAAAATTTTTATATATTTGTCTTTATCTTTTTCAATATCTTCAATAGATTGAACATCAGAAAAAGAGGAGCTTATTGCATCGATAACAAAGCCATTTACTTTATCTAAAGTCTTTAAATTATCTTTAACTTTTGATGAAATTAAATTAAAATTATTATTCATCACTCTTTGAGAAAATTCTTTGCCATAAGTTGCTTGTATATAAATCATAAAAGTTATAATTAGCAATGACAAAAATATAAACAGTGATAAAACTGTTACCCTAAAAGGTATATTCTTTAATGACAACTATTCCTCTCCCTGAACAAAAATAGTGAGGATTTTATCCAAATAATAGTTATTATTTACTGATATAATTTATTTTATGTTTAGTTTTATTAGATTTAATTTCATTTTTATTAATTCCACTAAAATACTTTCTTCTGATACACCTAAAACTTTGTTTCTTAACTTATTAGCCTCATCTATTGTTGCAGCTTTTTCATGAACTATTTTATTTCTAAGTTCTTTTACTGAATTAATATAATAAATAAACTTTTTTTGAATAAAATAACTAATGTATTTTTCAAAATGTTTTATTATAAAGTCACATATTTCAGTATTTTTTAAAAGATATTTATAGGTACCAAAATTTGGTTTATTGTAAAAAATATCACTAAGAGTATATTCACAGCCTTGCACACTATATGAGATATTTTCAAAACTTGGATTTTTTTCAAGTATATATTTGAATAAAATTTTTGAAAAAGAATATATCTCTTGTTCTATTGTTTTACTATACTTTATAACCACTGAACTAAAATCATAGGTTAAATCTTCTTTATGCTCTTGTAGTTCCATTTGTGCTGAGATTATGTTTGTCAAAGAATCTGGATGAAAATAGTGTATATATTTTGAACCAAAGCTGTATTCTATAAGGTTTTGTTTTATCCGTAAAAATCTTTCTGATTTAAACATATCAGGATAATATCTAAAGTTTTCATCATCATACTCAAAATAATCAATCTCATGTTTCATATCTACAAGAAGTGGATAAACATAATTATTTCCATAAACAGCATAGGTATGATTTCCAAAGTTTTTGGCTGTAAGATTTGCTAAGATATTGTCTCTTGTTTCTTGAAAGTTATTATGTACTAACTCTCTTAAATCTTTTATAATAAACCATGTCTCAACCTCAAGATTTTTTTCTCTATAATAAGTTGGAGCAAGATTTGAATAATCTTCATTGGAAACTTTTGTAACTTTTGCCACATAAATACTTGAATAATCAGTTAAAAAAAGTTGAAGATAGTTTTTCTCATCTACATCTTTATAAATCAATTCTAATTGCTTTTGAAAACCATGTTCTTGATTTTTAAGTTTTGACTTAACCTTACCAAAAGCTACTTTTTCATTTTTGATTAGTAGCTTTAGATGTTGTTGTATAACATCTTTTTGGTAATATGGGTTGTAAAGGATTATGAGGTTTTGCATATTGAATATTATTTTGAATCAGCTGTAAAAAAATCAATAGCTCTATTACCAACAAACTTAGTAATTAATTTATTAACTGAAAAACCTATAATGACTCCTATTCCAAAGGGAATTGCTTTTTCCAAAGCTTTTCGTGTAAATGTAATGCCAAGCTTTTTAAATATTTCTTTTATTATTTGAAGAGTTGTTCCTTTTAAATGCTCCTTAACTAATCGAATAAATGCTTTTGAGGCTACCTTCTTAGATCCCTCTTTTCCCATATAATTAATGCTTCCAAGACCTGCAATAATAAAACAAAGATTTTTTTCTTCTTCTTTTAATATATCATGCTCATATACTGTTGCAATTTCCATAGTCATTTCTATTTGAAACTTTATACAAGCTATTGCATCTGCACTCGCACCACCGCCAATTGCAACAGCTGTGCCAATTCCAGGGATAATCCCTGAAAGTGCTGTTGTACCCCCTGAAAATGCAGCATAATAGCTGTACTTTGAAATTATTTTTTTAGAGACCATTAATTTAACTTCATCTTCAGATATATCGGGATGTGATTTTCTATATTTGTCTAAAGTTTGTGTTGCCTGTTTTTTTAGATTTTCTGGTTCTGCTAATATTGACTCTGTAGCTTTAAGAAAACGTGGTTTATCTTCAACTATTTCATTACTCATTAAGATTCCTTTTTATTATAAGTTTACTTTTTAATTTATATTTCTTTTATTCATACCAATGCCACATTTGGGACACACAAACTGCATACCATCTTTTTTTGAGATAGTATCATCTTCTATAAGTATAGGTACTACCATACTCTCTTTGCATTTTGGGCATATATATTTATATAAAGTTGAATTTACAATCATAGTTAGTCTTTTGGTTTAAATACTTATGTATTGATTCGTTTTATTTTAGAGATATCTATTTCATATTTATTATCATAGATTCTTGTATTTTCAATCAGTGGTTGGTAGTCTCCAAAATATATATCTTCAAAAGTATTATTTTGATATATGATAATCATTAATTTATCAACTTTATCTAATGTTCTTGGGTTTAATGTGATGAAGCCACTAGTTTGTGCTGTAGTTTTTACACTTATTTTACTTCCATCTTTTGCTATCACATCATGTCCATGTTGATTTACTTCTAAGGCTAAGGTTCCATTAGTTTTTATTGCACAATAAAATTCCCCTAATCTACCTATAAGATGACGAAGTTCAGTTGGTTTGTGATTAAAATATTTTATTTCAAAGTTTAATATTTCTAAATATTTATTGTATAATTGCTCTAAATTCATTATAAATACCTACTTTTATAGTCATTATAAATGTTATATGTGTCAGTTATGTGTCAATTTTTTATTTTGGAAATTATTTTAATAAGTCTAATACTCTTTTCATAGTTTCATTTTTTTGAACTTCTACAAAAGAACCTGCTTGATTTATAATATTCAACTTATTAAAGTTTGCACTTTCTTTAGCATAATCAACATCTCTTATTATACTTTCGGCATTTTTTATATTTGTATAATTTGTTAAAGAATTCCTCACTGAAGATTCTAATTGATTTGTAGCTGCTGCTATATCACTTCTTGTTGAATTTAATTGAGATAAAGAAGTATCAACAACATCCATTAATATTTTGGCTTGTGTTTTTAGATCTGGGCTCTCATCATTTCTTTCTAAAATTAGATTATCACAATTACACATTTCATTTTGATTTTTTAATAATGGATTCTGCCATTCAGCAGAAGTTTCATAAGAACCTACACCATTTACAAAAATTACTAATGTTTCTGTAACATCAGGAATAACTACCATTTCTTCCCATTGTTTAATAGTTTTAGTAATAGAAACACCATTTTTATTTGTATATATTACATCTGTTTCATAACTTGGGTCATTTGTCATACCATCACTGCTATTATAAGGACCATAATATGTAAGAGGTATACTAGGATTAGATAATTCATCTAAATAGGATGCATTGATATCAAACTTTTCAGGATTTAAAGATATAATATTTTCAGGATTAGAACCAGCTTGCCAACTACTATCAGAAGAAGCTGTTCCAGCAATGTGTTTACCACTTTTTGTAAAAACTTGAAAAGTATCATCAAATGTTGCTTCATTAAGATATAAAGTAAGGTTCTTAATTCCTTGTGGTATTTCAATCATAAACCGCCCATCTTGCATAGAAGAATATTCAACAGTATTTTGTAAATTATTACTTAATATAACACCATCATTTATATTACCTATTGATTCAGATGGAAGAAGAGTATTAAACCCTGTAATAAAATTTATTAATTTGTTCGGATTTATATCTCCCATATTTCTTGACTCAATTGAATTAATATTTACATTTACTGTATCTTTATCCCTACTTCCAACTTGAAAAGTTAAAGGACTCGAACAACCATTTAATAAAGGAATAGTATTATAGTTTGTACGACAAACGATATTATCATAATTGTCAATTAGTTTTAAGATTTCTGTCTTTATTATTTTTCTACCTTCTACAGAAGTTGTATCAGTATTCATTTGTATTGCTTTTGATTTTATGGTATCTAAGATTTTACTCAATTCATCAATTGCTTTATCTGCTATATTCATCATTGCTATTGCACTATTTGCATTTGCAACTCCTTGTTTTATTCCACTTGCTTGAGTTCTTAACTTATCAGAGATAGCCAATCCTGAAGCATTGTCACTAGCTTTATTTATTTTAAGACCCGAAGAAAGTTTACTTAAAGATTGATTTGTATTTTTTTGATTTAAAATACTATTGTTTAAAGATGAGAAATTATTATTTAAATACATATTTTAACCTAACTTAGCAATAAATTCTTAAAGATATTGTATAAATTATTTGTGGCAGAAATATGTCAATTTAAATAAATAATAAAACCTTCTTCCCTTACAGTTTTAATAATGTCATCTGGAAATTTTTTTCTTATTCTTTTTACTAAACTTCTTATAGCTTCTGAAGATTTACTTTTTCCATACACATAATCTTCTATTTGAGTAATATTTACTACTGTATTTTTATTTGAAATCAATAGGTGCAAAAAAGCTTGTTCTCTTTTTGTAAGCTGACATGCCTGTTCATTTATATATATTTTTTTTTCATTTAAGGAATAAAAGATTTTTTCTGAAAGTTTAATTTTTAATTTATCAATATTATTTTTAAGTTTTTCTATTTTAAGAAGTAATTCATCTATATCAAAAGGTTTTTTTATATAATCATCACAACCTTTTTTATAACATTCTCTAATCTTTTCAATATCAATTATTGCACTTATCAT
The DNA here is from genome assembly GCF_004116625.1 of Halarcobacter mediterraneus. Classification (NCBI taxonomy): domain Bacteria; kingdom Pseudomonadati; phylum Campylobacterota; class Epsilonproteobacteria; order Campylobacterales; family Arcobacteraceae; genus Halarcobacter; species Halarcobacter mediterraneus. The sequence continues at coordinate 220,344 of NZ_NXIE01000005.1, read as the reverse complement.
AATAATCTTTATATTATTATTTATACCTTTTATTTTCTCAATAAGATCACTTCCTTCAACAAAAGGCGTATTAATATCTAATATATAAATATCATAAAGAGGTGATATTTTTGAGTAAGCCTCATCTCCATCATAAAAACTTTCAACAGTATAGTTTTCAGTTTCAAGTGATTCTTTTATAGCTTCATTTAAACTATAATCATCTTCTAGTAAAAAAATTTTCATACTTGATATTAATATTCAAGTGTGTCAGTATTGTGGCATTTAAAATGATAAATAAAAATATTTCTCATATTTTTTCTTTCAACCTCTACTTTAATCTGATATTTATTAATTATATCTTTTACAATACTTAAACCTAAACCATGTCCACCTATAGAACTTTCTTCTCGTTTATATTTATCAAAAATAGCTTTTTTTTCAATTATTTCATTACCTTTTGTAATAAACTTTAATATATTCTTTTCTAAGTAAACTTCTATTTTTGAATGTAATTCACTATATTTTATTGCATTTGATAGATTATTATCAATTAATCTAGTTAATTCTATATTAGTTATATATACACCACAATTACTATTTGTATTCAAAACTATTTCTTTTCCTTGAGATTTAGCAATTGTAGAAAAATAATCTACTCTTTCAATTAAAAAAGTTTTTAGCTCAATTTCCTCAATTTTATATTCTAACTTATCTTTTGTCATTAAAAAAGTCATATCATCATAGGAGTTTTGTAGAGTTTTTATTGCTGCTTCTATTTTAAAAGAATATTTATCTTTCCCTTTCATTTTATTTCGTAATTGATTATTTAAAAGAATTATACTTAAAGGCGTTTTTATCTCATGGACAGAGTGTTTTATAAATTTATCTTTCTGTTTTAATAAGATTTCTTTGTATCTTAATTTAAAAAGAATAAAGAAAATAGCTAAACCTACTAAAAGTAAAAAAATAGAAATTATATTTATTTTATTTATTTCATTCTCTAAAAAACTTTTATCAAAAGTAAGACTATACAAAATTTGAATATCATCAAATATTACTGACTCTTGTTTTGAATACAAAACTTTATACTCATTATTATCTATTTTTAGATTATCTTCAATTAATTTAGTTTTTCCAACCCTATTAAAAATTTTTATTGCATCTTCTTTTACTTTTTCCATTTCGTCTAATGTCAGTTTACGACCTTTAAACTTTTTAAAGATAAAATCACCAATATAACCATCCTTTAAAACTAAATATGCCCTATAATTAGCAACAGTAGTATTTTTATTTACCAAAGAATATATCTTATTAAGTCTATCATCTGTATTTTGATAAGTATAGCTTACTTGAAAAATTCTATTTGAATTGGGTAAAAAATAATCTGTATAACTAAAAAACTTTTGAGAATATGATTCAAATATGGGAGCTGTAACTTCAAGCAAATTTTCTTTTTTATTTTTTTCAAAACTCTCTTTTGCAAAACTTAAGTTAAAACCTATATCAGGTTTATATGTAGTATTTACAATAATATAATTATTATCTGTTATATATATATTATAAGGTTTTGAAATGAAGCCTTCATTTATTTTATTATAAATTTCATCTAAAGAATTATCATATCCATTTAAAATTACTTGATTATATGCTTTTTCATGTATTTCTTTTAGATTATTTTTTTCATTACTAAACTGATGTAAAATATAAGTTAATAATGCATTTGACTCATTTTGGAGTTTATAAAAAAGAATTCTTTCATTTTTCAAATATTTTAATTTTGTATTTTCAATAAGATAATAACGAAGAATAAAAAATACAACTAAGAAAAAAGTCAAAAATATTATAATTAAAGTTGATAATTTTATTCTAGGTTTAAGCATAGTAAATAAATAATTTCAGCTTATTGATTTCTTGCAATTACTGTTTTGCCAGAGTGAAGTTTATTTCCTATATTTACTAAAAGTTCTTTTGAGTTATCAAGTTCTATTACTACTTGACCGTTAAGAAAAACTGCTAATTTATCACCTTTTAAAGCACTGCTTTCAAAAATTTCAGTTCTGTTAGAAAATAAAGAAGTTATTAATTCTATTTTAATATCCTTATATTTTATTTCAATTTTTTCATTTAGTTTTTTTGCTTTTAAGGAATCAAGAAAGGTATAAGTGCCACGGGTAGTTTTAACTGTAAAGTCTCCACTTTTTACAGCTCTTAGAATATGATTATCAAATAATGACACATCAATATAGATAAGTTTTTTATCTTTTTTAATATCAATAGAAGATATTCTTCCTGAAATAGGAGAAACAATATCTTCTTCATCATAGTTTTTTATAAATCTATTATTTCGATAAATAAAAATAAACCATAAAGTTAATGCAAAAAGAACAAAGCTTAAAAAATCACAATCAATTATTAAAAAAACAATTGTTAATATTAAAAAACTAAATATACTTTTGTATCCTTCTTTTGCAATTAACTTATTTAACATTTTTACTCTTTTTTATCTTCTTTATTTTCTTCTATTTCTTCATTTTTAGTTTTATTTTCATCTTTTTTTTCTGAAGACTCTTCAGTTGAGTTTTCAGAGTTATTTTCTTTTGTAGAAAGATCTTCTTCTTTTAAAGCTTCACTATGTAAATCTTCTTCTTCAAAAACCTCTCCTCCATTTTCAATAATTATTTCTCTTACTCTTTCTCCTGAAAGAACTTCTATATCAAGAAGTTCTTTAGTCATTTGTTCTATTGATTCATTGTGGTCTCTTAATGATTGTAAAACAGCTTCATATCTTTCGTTTAGTAATTTAATAACATAGTCATCAAGATTTTTTGCCATTTCATCTGAAAAATCTTTTTGTGTTTGACCACCTAAAAATTGATTACTTCTTTTTTCAAGAACCATAAGTCCAGCAACATCACTCATTCCATAAACAGATGCCATTGATTTAATAATATCTGTTGCTCTTTCTAAGTCATTACCAGCACCAGTTGAAATTTCACCAATGAATACTTCTTCTGCTGCTCTACCACCTAATAATACATCTACTTCTGCAATAAGTTCATGTTTTTGCATTAAATATTTATTTTCTTCTGGTGTATTTAATGTATACCCTAAAGCTGCAAGTCCTCTTGGTACAATTGATACTTTATTAACTTTTTTAGCACCTCTTGTAATTTCTGCAATTAAGGCATGTCCTGATTCGTGGTATGCTACAATTTCTCTTTCTTTTGGAGAAATTCTTCTAGATTTCTTTTCAAGTCCAGCAATTTGTCTTTCAACTGCTTCTTTAAAATCAGCTGGGTCTACTTGGTCTTTTTTAGCACGTCCTGCTAAAAGTGCTGCTTCATTAATAATATTTGCTAAATCTGCACCTGCAAGTCCAGCTGTCATTTTAGCAACTTCTTTTAAATCAACATTTTTTCCTAACTTTACATCTTTAATATGAACTTTAAGAATTTCAATTCTACCTTCATAATCAGGTTTATCAACTAATACTTGTCTGTCAAATCTCCCTGGTCTAAGTAATGCAGGGTCAAGAACTTCAGGTCTATTTGTTGCAGCTAATACAATTACTGGTGCTGCTTCTGTTGAGAATCCATCCATTTCGGCAAGAAGCTGATTTAATGTTTGTTCTCTCTCATCATTTCCACCCATTGGACCACCAGATGCTCTACTTTTACCAATAGCATCAATTTCATCAATAAAAATAATAGCTGGTGCACTTTTCTTAGCTTGTTCAAATAAATCTCTTACTCTACTTGCTCCCACACCAACAAACATCTCTATAAAAGCTGAACCAGAAACAGATAAAAAGTTAACATCTGCTTCACCAGCAACAGCTTTTGCTAAAAGTGTTTTACCAGTTCCAGGAGGTCCTACTAATAATACACCTTTAGGAATTTGTGCTCCTAATCTTACATATCTTTCAGGATCAGATAAAAAGTCAACTACTTCTTGTACTTCTTCTTTAGCTTCTTTATTTCCTGCCATATCTTCAAATTTTACATTTGGCTTTTCAGAATTAATCATTTTTTTAGAGCTTCCAATTCCTAAGATTCCACCTGAACCACCTCCCATAGATTTAGACATTCTTCTAGCTAAGAACATCCAAATTGCAAAGAAAATAAAAATTGGTAAAACCCATCCAAATAAAATATCAGCAATTATATTTTCTTCATTTATTCCACCATATGAGATACCTTTTTGTTCTAAAGAAGGAATCAAGGTATCATCAGGAACTACCCTTCTTGCAGTATATGTTGTAATTTGGCCACTTGATGGTTTACTTACAGCTTTAACTTGTGTATTTCCAATACCTACGTATTCTATTTGACCGTTTGAAATTAGTTTTTTAAGTTCTGAATATGCTACAGTTTTATTTTTTGTTTGTCCAAAAGATGAAAGCCCTTGATTTTCCCCACCCATTGCTTGTGAACCATTATCTGGAAACACTGCTTTAAAAACAAAAATTGTAACAATAGAAAATATAACAAAAACTAATAAAGGGTTATTATTAAAAAAGTTATTATTATTGTTATTATTGTCTTGGCCATTTTTATCTGGTCTATTATTCATTTACATTAACTCCTATTTATTTTTTAAAAACTACACTTACCCATTCATTTTTATGAATAAGTTCAAGCTGTTCTAAATCTTCAAATTTTCTTAAAACTTTATCTATATGTTTATCTAAGATACCTGATACAACTAGTATACCATCATCCTTTAAGCATTTTTTTAAATCATTATGAATAAAAATTAGAACATCAGCAACAATATTTGCTATAACTACATCATAGCAGTTTTTTTGTGCATTATTCGTTGAACCTACCCAAGATTTATTAAAACTTGTATTATTTAATTCAAAATTTGATTTTGTATCTTTTATACAAACTTCATCTGTATCACAAATATCTACATCTGCTCCAATTTTTGAAGCTGCTATAGCTAAAATTCCACTTCCAGTGCCTACATCTAAAACTTTATCATTTTCTTTTATATATTTACTTATAGCTTCCAGACAACTAGATGTTGTTTCATGATGTCCTGAACCAAAAGATAAAGCAGGGTCTATAATTATATCAATTTTATCTTCTTTTTTTTCTTCCCATGATGGCCTTATAAAGAATTTACCTACTTCAACTGATTTTACAGATTCTTGATATTGTTTTATCCAATCAATATTTTCTTTTTTCTCTAAAGTTATTTCACAAGGTATATTTATTCCATCAGCAAATTTTTTTATACCATCTTCAATATGTGATAAATCTTCTTCACTTCTTGCAATAATTTTACCATCAAATTCTTCTAATGCTTCATTTGTTAAAGATAATGTTAAATCAAGAAATAATTCATATTTGTCTTTAGGTTCTATGGTTAACTCATAATAGTAATCTGTCAATAATTTTCCTTGAATTTATAAAATATGATTATTTTAACTAAATTGATTTTAAAAAAAGTTTTCTATCATATCACGCATGACTTTTTGATCATCAACTCTATTTATTATATCTCTAAACTCTGCTGCACCTTGATATCCCTTTGAATAAGAATGAAGGAGTTTTCTAAACATTATAGCTCCATGGATTCCATGAAAATCTATAACTGCATCAAAGTGTTCTAATATTATCTCTCTTTTTTTATCTTGATTAATATCTTCAACATTATGTTTTAATTGATAAAAAATCCAAGGTTTACCAATTGCACCACGACCTATCATAACACCATCTGCATTGGTATATTTCAATACTTCTTGTGCCTTGTCATAGTCTTTTATATCCCCATTTGCAATTACTGGGATAGAAATAGCTTCTTTCATAAGTTTAATGGCATCATAATCAACTGGTGCTTTATATTTTCCAGCTCGCGTTCTTCCATGAACAGATACAAAATCTACTCCACAGGCTTCAACTGCTTTACCTATTTCTACAGGAATTTTAGTATCTACTCCTAATCTAACTTTTGCTGTAGTATATTGTTTTTTTGAGTATTTTTTTACAGTTCCTAAAATTTCTTCTAGTTTTTTCAAATCTCCTAAAAGATTAGAACCTGAACCATGGTTAAAAACTTTAGGTGCCGGACAACCACAATTTAAATCAATACCATCAATGCCTTCAATATCATTAAGTATTTGCACAGCATCTCTTACTAATTCAGGTTTATTTCCTGCTATTTGAACAATATAAGGGTCTTCATCAGGAGATTTTTCAATCATCTTTCTTGTTTTTTCTGATTTATAAACAAGTGCATTTGAAGAAATCATTTCAGAAATAGTTACATCTGCACCAAATTTTTTAACAACTGAACGAAAAGGTAAATCTGTATATCCTGCTAATGGCGCCAGCACAATCAAAGGCTGGCTAAAGTCAATTTTATTTTTCATAGATTATATTGTAGTTATATCATCAATAGAGTAATGTTTTCCAGCTTGTTTCAAGTCTAGTAATGCTCTATAAGCTTTAAACTCATCATCTTTGTAACCAGCTAATAAATCATTTAAATTTTCAATCATTTCTAATTCAAGTAATACATAGAAATAAGCACCTGCCGCTTCTTCATTTTCATTTGATAAAGTTTCAAAAAGATCTAACAACTTATCTGGGTTTAATGTATTTTTATATAATTTAGCTAAAGTAATGAACTCTTCTTTTGTGTAGTTAAGTTCTTTTGTTATTTTAAGAATTTCTTCTTTTGTTAATCCAAAGTCAGTATTATCAACATCTTTTAGAAATAGTTTTAATGCCATATCTTTAGTAAGTTCAACATTTGTATATACTTTTTTAACTGTTGTCATACTTTTATTTTCTAGAACATTAAAAAAAGCTGCTTTAACAACTTCTTTATCATATTGTTCTTGTTTTTTTAATATATCTACTGCAAAATCAATTTGTTCGTTTACTTTATTTATTAGATTTTTCTTTCCTAAAGAAGATTTTTCATCAAGTCTAAAATTTTTATCTGTTACATATTTTCCATCTTTTATATCCTTAATTAATGAAACAATATTATTTAACTCTTCATCTTTTGATGTAAAAGTAGTATCTTTTGTATCAAACTTCAATTGTCTTAAAATTGATGCTAGATTTTTAAAAGCTTGAGTTTTAAACTTTTTCTTTTCTTCTTTTTCTAATAATGAAGCTTTTATTAATTCTACTATATTTTCTTCATCTTTAATAAAACCTCTAGTTTTAAAAAAATTTAATGAACCATAAAATATTAAATGTAAGACTGAAAAAAAGAACAATAATGCAACTGGAATAATTATCCATAAAACAGTTGGTAATTGCATTGTATAATCTAGAATTGTTATTTCATAACTTCCGCTTTCTACACTATATACATATAAACTTATAGCTATAATCAATAGTAATGAAAATCCAATATATTTTTTAAGTCCCACATAAAATCCTTTTATTTTTCTTGTTCGTGAATTTCTCTACAAGGTGTACAAAACTTTGCGAATGGTTTAGCTCTAAGTCTTCCTATTGCGATTGATTCATCACACATTTCACAAATACCGTAAGTACCTTTTTGTATTCTTTTTAAGGCTTCTTCAATCTCTTTTAACTCACTTATTTGTTGATTAGCAATTATTCCTTCTTTGAAACTATCACTTGAAACTTCGGCATAATCATATTCATCATTACATTCAGAGTTTTTTAAAGAATCAATACTATCCCTACTTCCTTGGATGTTTTTTGTAATTAATTCTTTTCTTTCTAATAGAATCTGTTTTAACTCTTCTATTTGTTTTGTATTAGCCATATTATAACCTTATTTAAAAAATTTTGCAATTATACTCAAAATATTATAAATTATTTATGATATGGATGGTTATTCTTAATTGCAAGGCCTCTAAAAATTTGTTCTAACAAAACAAGTGTTACTACTTTATGAGCCATAGTTAAATCACTTAAGCTTATTATTTTATGGCATTTATTTAAAAAGTTTCTTTCAAAACCATATGCCCCACCTATAAAAAAGTTTATTTCATTATTGTTTGAAATCATTTCTGAGAATTGGAAACTATCCACTTTTTTTCCTAAAACATCTAAGGCAATACAATAACCTGTCATATACTTCTCAAAAGCTTGAGAATATGCTTTTTGGGCTTCTATTTGAGAGATATTTTGAGCTTTTGAAATATTTTTATCAAAAATACAATTAACTTCAACTTTTGCAAATTTTGAGCACATTTTGATAAACTCTTTACTAAGTTTATCAAAATCGTCATTACTAGGTTTTACAATTGCATAAATATTTATTTTCATTTGAAAGAAAGAACTGTAATAACAGTTCTAAGTTTTATTTAACTTGCAGTAGAAGTTTTATCAAACATTGTTAATAAATCAGATAATGTTTTTTTCATTTCATTTCTATTAACAACCATATCAATAGAACCTTTTTCTAATAAGAATTCAGCTCTTTGGAAACCTTCTGGTAAATCAGCACCAATAGTTTGTTTAATAACTCTTTGTCCTGCAAAACCTACTAAAGCTCCTGGCTCTGCCATAATTATATCACCAAGAAAAGCAAATGAGGCAGAAACACCACCCATTGTTGGATCAGTTAATACTGATATATAAGGAAGTTTTTCTTGATCCATTTTTTTCAATGCTGCAGAAGTTTTAGCCATTTGCATTAAAGCAAATGTTGATTCTTGCATTCTTGCACCTCCTGAAGCAGAAACAATTATTAAACCTTGTTGTTTTTCTATTGCTCTATTTACAGCCCTAACAATTTTTTCACCTTCAACAGAACCTAAACTTCCTCCCATAAATGCAAAATCAAATACTACTATTTGTACAGCTACATCATTTATAGTACATTCTCCACTTACAACTGAAGAAGTTCTTCCTGTTTTTTTATGTGCTTCATCAAGTCTTTTTTTATAAGATTTTTTATCAACAAATTTTAAAGGATCTATAGGTTTTAAATCTGAATCATACTCAACAAAAGAATCTGCATCAGATAAAATTTCAATTCTTCTTTTTGCTCCTATTCTCATATGAAAATTACACTTAGGACATATATTATTTTGGTTTTCTACTTCTTTAAAAAACATTAAAGATGAACACTCTGGACATTTAATCCAGTGTGTTGGGGCATCTTTTTTGCTTGGTTGTTCCTTCTCTTTATTATCAAATGAAATTTTACTAAATAAATTTTTTAAATCCATTATAAATCCTTCTAAAATTACTACTCTATATTTTTTAATTTTTCTACTTCATCAAGTTTTTCCCAAGGGTAATCACTTTGTCCAACCTGCCCTCTTGAAGCTACATCAGCATAAAGGAAAGTTTTTTCACTTGGTTTATCTAAACCAAATTTTTCTGTAATCCATCTTGGTGTTAATGAGTATTCATCCATTACTATTTGTGATAATTTATCATCATTAAATTTAGTATAAGTACCCATTGTATCTACTGCAACAGAAGTTGGTCTTGCAACTCCAATTGCATATGAAATTTGAACAATTGCTTTTTTAGCAAGTCCTGCTGCTACGATATTTTTTGCAATCCATCTAGCAGCATAAAGTCCACTTCTATCAACTTTTGTGTAATCTTTTGATGATTGTGCTCCACCACCAATTGGTGAATACCCACCAAAAGAATCAACAATAAGTTTTCTTCCAGTTAATCCTGAATCATGTAAAGAAGAGTGAGAAACATATCTTCCTGTTGGGTTAATATGAATTATTGTTTCATTCTTATTATACATATCTTTTGGTAATCCAGTATCATCAATTAATCCTTGAATTAACTCTCTTACTTCTTCAATTGGCATTCCTTCTACTGAAGGTGCACTAACAACAATTGTATGAATTTTTTGTGGTTTACAATTCTCAAAATTCTCTTTTGTACCATAATCAACAGTAACTTGAGTTTTAATATCAACTCCAAGTTTTTGATTATGTTTTAATGCATAATTATATACTTTATCACAAAGCATTCTTGCATAAGTAATAGCAGCAGGCATTAAATCAGATGTTTCATCTGAAGCAAAACCAAACATAATTCCTTGATCACCTGCTCCTATATCACCTGTTTCTTGATCAACACCCTGAGAAATATCAGGAGATTGTTGATTTAATAATACTTGTACTTGAACATCATCTGGATGAAGGCATTGCTCTTTTGTAAAAGCAGACTTACCGTCATATCCAATTTTTGCTAAAGCATCCTTAACTAGTGTTTCATATTCTTTTTGTGAAAGTTGACATTTCGATTTAACCTCTCCTCCAATAACAACGTGCTTACCTGCTACAAAAACTTCAGAAGCAACTCTACTATTAGAGTCTTCAATAATAAGTTTATCAACTATAGTATCTGCAATTATATCTGCACATTTGTCTGGGTGTCCGGGGCTTACAACTTCACTTGTAAATAAGTAGCTTGTTTTGTTTTCCATTTTTGTTTTCCTATCTTGTTTTCCATTTTTGTTTTCCATCAAATCCATACTTATCTTTTATCTTTAAACTACACTAAAAAAATAAAAAATTAATATTTATTCAACAGTTACTGACTTAGCCAAATTTCTTGGCATGTCAACATCATTTCCTAATCGTATTGAAATCTCCATTGATAGAAGTTGCAATACTACTAACATCTCAAAAAACTCTAACATATAATGTGAAGCTTCTTGAGTTTTTATAAAATCATCACTAAGTTCAAATTCAAGTGGAGAGATTGTACAAATAGTAGAGTCTCTAGCACTTAATTCTTCAACATTAGATTTTATTTTGTCATATAATAAATTTTCAGGCATTAAAGCAATCGTGAATAATTCAGGATCTGCTAATGCAATTGGACCATGTTTCATTTCACCTGCTGGATAACCTTCCGCATGTAAATATGAAATTTCTTTTAATTTTAAAGCACCTTCAAGGGCTAATGGGAAAAAGACATCTCGTCCTATAAAGAAAAAACCATGTCCATGAAGATATCTTTTTGATAATCTTCTTGTTTTCTCATGCATTTTATCACTTACAATAAGTGATTTTGGAACTTCTCTTAAAGCATGTAATTCTTTTTGTAAAACTTCTTGTGAAATTTTATCATTTTGTTTTGCAAAATACAAAGAAAGCATCCATAAAACTACAGTTTGAGTAGAGAAAGCCTTTGTTGAAGCAACGCCTTTTTCTATTCCTGCTCTTGTTAGAATTGTATTATCTGCAAGTCTTGTCATAGAAGAGTTATCAACATTACATATAACTAAAGTTTTAAGACCTGCATTTTTTGCCATTTTTAAAGCTTCAAGAGTATCTGCTGTTTCACCACTTTGAGAAATTACAATAAATAGACTATTTTTATTCAAAAGGGGCTCTTTATATCTAAATTCACTTGCAATGACTACATTACATCTAATTTTTGAATGCCTTTCAAAAAGATACGAAGCAGTAAGTCCTGCATGATATGAAGTTCCACATGCACAAATATTTATTTCTTTTATTCCATTTAAAATAGAAGAATCAAGTTCTTCAAATAAAATCTCTTCATCTTGAAGTCTTCCAAGCATACAGTCACTAACAACATTACTTTGCTCATAAATTTCTTTTTCCATAAAAAATCTAAAGCCATCTTTTTGAGCAAACTGCTTTGAAGAAGGAAGTGTACTCCACGAATAATTATCTGAAAAAAATTCAATTTTTTCTGCAGTAGCAATTCCTCCAACACCATCTTCTAAATATACAACATCATTTGCTAAACCAATTAAGGGTGCATCTGAAGAAGCAAATAGAACTTCACCTTCTTCATTTCCTTTTGCTACAATTAGTGGACTTCCATTTTTAAAAAAGAATATTTTTTTTGTATTCGCTTTAGAAATGAGTAAGATAGAAAAAGCACCTTGGAGTCTATTTATAGTCTCTTTAAAAGCTTGATCTTCATCATTTAATAAATTATAATAATTTTCGAAAAGGTGTACAATAACTTCAGTATCAGTTTGAGATACAAATTTAAAACCTTTTTCTATCAATTCATCTTTTAATTCTTTATAGTTTTCAATTATTCCATTATGAACAACATAAGAATACTCACCTAAATGAGGATGTGCATTTAACTCTGTTGGTTTCCCATGTGTTGCCCATCTTGTATGACCTATTCCAATATCATAAGTTGATAAACTTGCTTTTTGGATTTTTTCTTTTAAGTTAGTTAACTTGCCTAAAGCCTTAAATACATCAATTTTTTTAGAGTTTAAAAGAGCAATTCCTGCAGAATCATATCCTCTGTATTCTAACTCTTTTAATCCATCTAATAAAAGTTTTGAGATGTTTTGCTTTCCTATATAACCAACTATTCCACACATATAAATAAAACCTTGAATTTTTTAAAATCAATTATTTTACCGTAAATGTACTAAAACTTACTTTATTTTTGTAATAAGTTTATTAGCTGCTTATGTAGTTTTGTATTTGTAGCCACAATATATTTATCATTAAATAAATCATATTCTTTCTCAAATATATTAGAGACCATACCTCCTGCTTCAGTTAGAATTAATATCCCAGCACTTACATCCCATGCTTTTAAATTCATTTCATAATAAGCTTCATATGTTCCTCTTGCAACATAACATAAATCAAGTGCTGCTGAACCAAGTCTTCTTATATCTTGACACTTTGGAAGAATTATATTAATTTTTTTGATAACATCATCTAAATCTTCTTTATTTGTTCCACTTGTGTAGGGAAAACCTGTAGAAATTAGTGCTTTTTGAAAATCATCTTCTTTAGATACTTCTATTTTCTTACCATTTAAAAAAGAACCTTTACCTCTTTCAGCTTCATATAGTTCATCTAATATTGGATTATATACTATTGCTATATATGATTTTTTATTTTTGTAAACTCCTACTGAGATAGCAGTATGTGGTACTTGATTTACAAAATTTGTTGTTCCATCAATAGGGTCAATAATTATTGAGTCATTAAATTCTATATTTTCATTATTAGATTCTTCTGCAATAATATTAAACTCTTTAAACTCTTCAGTAAATCTTTCTTTTAGAAAATTCTCTACTGCAACATCATATTTTGTTACTAAATCTTTTTTTGCTTTAAAGTCTACCTCTTTTTCAGAATAATATCCTTTTTTAAGGATTGTTCCTGCTTCTATAATAATTTTTTTTAATTTTTCTTTCATTAGTACTTATCCATTTTTTATTTTCTAACTATTTTAACAAAAATTAGTTACACTATAATTAATGAAAGATTTTATCTCCACTAAAAACTTAAACTTTACTTTTGGAAACTGCAAAGATTGTGATGCTAATTGTTGTCATGGTATTTATGGAACTTTATTTTCACAAATTTTAAAAGAAGAATTTGTACATGTTTATAAAAACTTTCCTATACTTTTTATTTTTGGGAAAGAATTAAACTTTATAAAACCAGTAATACTTCTAACAAATGGTATTGACAAATGTCCTTATTTGAATGATTATAAATGTTCAATTTATGAGAATCGACCTACTGTTTGTAGAACTTATCCTTTAAGTCCCAATATTGACAATATTATATATATTGATAGTTCTTGTCCACAAGTTAATAAAGGAAAAGATTTTTTAATACAAAATAACGAAATAAAAAAAGATTCCTTTAAAAATTTAGTATTCGAAGAATATCAAGACAAATATATTCAAACACATTTTGAATTTAATACACTAAATAAAAAAGATTTTAAATTGCTTTTTAATATTAATAACACATCTTTTTTTGTTTATAAAGGAGAAGAAGATTCTAGTTATCTTCAATTTCATAAAAAATCTCTCAAAAACTTAGATAAATTATTTTATTAAACTTTAAGCTTTCTAGGAGCATAATTACTTTAACAAAACAATATGGAGGTGCAAATGACAAAGGATTTTTTATCTTAGTATTGTTAAAAACTCAATATAAATAATTTACTATAAAGTAGATTTATAAATATAAGTTTTATTTATAAGAATAATGTAAAAAAGGGAAAAGGTTTGAAATCTTTTCCCTTTTTTTATGGGGAATTTTTAAAGGCAAAGGTTAAAACTATTGCCTTTTCTTTCGCTCAAACATGTTTCAAACTAAAGTTTGAAAACTGTGTTTAATGTTTTTTTCGGACTTCCTTACGGACACGGTGGTGCTAAAGCACATCACCTTCAGATGAGAACTCTATCTTTCGGGCTCAATGGTGCCTTTGGCACATCATTTTCGCCTGCGCAAAGGACGAAAGAGACGCAGGTCTCTTTCTCAAACCTTTGCTTACATCATACCAGGCATTCCACCCATTCCTCCCATGTCAGGCATAGCTGGAGTTGATGGTTTATCTTCTTTAATATCAGTTACTGTTGCTTCAGTAGTTAAAAGTAATGATGCTACAGATACAGCATTTTGCATTGCTACTCTTTCAACTTTTGCTGGGTCAACAATTCCTGCTTCGAACATATCTACATACTCACCAGTTGCAGCATTGAATCCAAAGTTTTCATTGTCAGCTCTTTCAACTTCATTTACAACAACACCAGCATCAAAACCAGCATTTGTAGCAATTTGTTTCATAGGTGCTTTAATAGCTCTTAATACAATATCTGCACCAATTTGCTCATCACCATCAAGCTCTAATTTTACTTTAGATGCAGCTCTAATTAATGCAGCTCCACCACCAATTACAATACCTTCTTCAACAGCAGCTCTTGTTGCACTTAATGCATCATCAACTCTGTCTTTTTTCTCTTTCATTTCAGTTTCAGTAGCAGCACCTACTTTGATAACTGCAACACCACCAGAAAGTTTTGCAAGTCTTTCTTGTAATTTTTCTCTATCATAGTCAGAAGTTGTATTTTCAATCTCTGCTCTGATTTGATTTACTCTTCCATTTACTTTATCAGCTTCACCTGTACCATCTACGATAGTTGTGTTATCTTTATCAATAACAACTCTAGCTGCACTTCCTAAGCAAGAGAAATCAGCAGTTTCAAGTTTCATTCCCATTTCTTCAGAAATAACTGTACCATTTGTCAATACAGCAATATCTTCTAACATAGCTTTTCTTCTATCGCCAAAACCAGGAGCTTTAACTGCTGCAATATTTAAAGAACCTCTTAATCTATTTACAACTAAAGTAGCTAATGCTTCACCATCTACATCTTCTGCTACAATTAATAATGGTCTTCCTGCTTGATTAACTGATTCTAAAATTGGTAACATCTCTTTTAAGTTAGAGATTTTTTTGTCATATAAAAGAATAAATGGGTTTTCCATTTCTGTAATCATTTTCTCAGAATTAGTTACAAAGTATGGAGAAAGGTATCCTCTATCAAATTGCATACCTTCAACTACATCTAATTCATCAGAAATACCTTTTGCTTCTTCAACAGTAATAACACCATCTTTCCCAACTTTATCCATTGCTTCAGCAATCATTGAACCAATAGCTTTATCTGAGTTAGCAGAAATTGTAGCAACTTGCTCAATCTCAGTTTTATTGGCAACTTCTTTAGAAGATGCTTTTAAGTTAGCAAGAATTGCTTCAGCTGCTTTGTCCATACCTCTTTTTAATGTAATTGGGTTTGCACCAGCAGTTACATTTCTTAAACCTTCTTTGAAAATAGACTGTGCTAAAACAGTTGCTGTTGTTGTACCATCACCTGCTTCATCAGCTGTTTTAGATGCAACTTCTTTTACAAGTTGAGCACCCATGTTTTCTAATGTATCATCAAGTTCAATCTCCCTTGCAACAGATACACCATCTTTCGTAATAGCCGGAGCACCAAACGATTTTTGTAGAAGTACGTTTCTACCTCTTGGTCCCATTGTAACTTTTACAGCATCAGCTAATTTCTCAACACCTGTAAATAATCTATTTCTTGCACTATCACTAAAAGTAATTTCTTTTGCCATCTTACATAACTCCTATAATATTTTCAATATCTAATACTAAGTAATCTTCACCTTCTAAAGAAAGTTCAGTTCCTCTAAATTGTTCAAATACAATAATATCGCCTTCTTTTAATTCTGAAACTTCAGAACCAATTGCAATAACTTTTGCAGTATTTGGTTTTTCTTTTGCAGAATCAACTAGGATAATTCCACTTGCTGTTTTTTCTTCTACTTCAGTTCTTTGTACAAGAACTCTTTTACCTAACGGTTTAAAATTCATTTAATTCTCCTATAAAATTTTATTTTAAAAAATTTAGCACTCAAAAATTTAGAGTGCCAAATTTTATAAAATTTTTGATTAATTGTCAAGTAGTATGAGTATATTTGACTAAAGTTTTATAAAGTATGTCTATACAGGTATTCTGAAAGTAATTCTTTCAAATTTTTAGATAAAGTTTCTTCAAAAGAATCTAAAGAAAGTTCACATTTTTTTGCCAACTCATTAGCAGAATCTATTGCTCCTTTTAAGCCTAAAAGATTTACAAATGAATTTTTATTACTATCATTAGAAGTTGTTTTACCTGCTTCTTCTTCTGATTTAGTTTCATCTATTATATCATCTTGTATTTGGAAAAGTAAGCCTAAATCTATTCCAAAATCATATAGATTTTTTTTTGTAATATCATCATATTCTGCAATTATTGCACCCATTTTAAGACTTGCTGCTATTAATTTTGCTGTTTTATGTATATGTAGAAATTCTAATTGAGATAATTCTAATTTTTGATTTTCAAAAAAGCAATCAATAGCTTGACCAATTATCATTCCATCAATTCCTCCATCAGCACTTAAAGTTTTTATTAACTCTATTTTTACATCGTTATGTAACGATGCATTTGCTATTTTATTAAAACTTTCAGTATTTAAGGCATCACCAACAAGAATTGCTGTTACTTCATCAAATTTTTTATGTAAGGTTTTGAAACCTCTTCTTAAATCAGAGTTATCCATAGCTGGTAAATCATCGTGAACCAAAGAATAAGTATGCAACATTTCTAAACCTAATGCTACATCTAAAGAATTAGCTAATAATAATGATTTCTTTGATTTAACAACACTAAGAAGTAGCATTGGACGAAATCTCTTTCCCCCAGCATCAAGCATTAAACCTAATGCTTCTTCAAAATGGGGATGAAAGGTTTTTGATTGAGGTAAATTATCTTTTAGATAATTTTCAAAAGTATTTAGTAGTTGTTTCATATTATTATGAGTTTTGTCCAAATGAACCAAAACCACCCATCATATTCATTGCCATTGATTTTTTATTTTCATCACTTTGTTTTAGTAGATCATTCATACACGAAATCAATAAAATTTGTAAAGAGTCTTTATCTTCCATTAATGAATTGTCAATTTTCAAATCAATTATTTCACTATTTCCATTAATTGACATTTCAACCATTCCACCACCAGCTTTTGAAGTAAATATTTTATTTGCATTTTCTTCTTTTGCTTTATCAGCCATTTCTTGAACTTGCCCCATAACTTCGTTCAAATTAATTTTACTTAAATCAATTCCATCAAACATGGTCACTTCCTACAAGTTCATTTGTTATTGTTTCAATATTATTCTCATCATCAACTATAACAACAGTTGGTTTATAAGTTTCTAATTCTTCTTCATTATATGAAGCATAAGATATAACTATAATTTTATCTCCAATTTCTACTTTTCTAGCTGCTGCACCATTTAAGCACATATCTTTACTACCAGCTTTTCCTTTTATTACATAAGTTGCAAATCTTTCACCATTGTTAACATTAACAATTTCTACTTTCTGTCCAACTCTAAGTTTAGCAGCTTGCATTAACTCTTCATCAATAGTAATTGAACCTACATAATTAAGATTTGCATCGGATACAGTTGCTCTGTGTATTTTACTATACAACATATCAATTGTCATTTCGTTTGTTCCCTTTATTTAATATATTTATTAATAAACTTACTAACACTAATTTTATCCAATTTTATCAACTTTTTCCTTAGATAAATTATTTACATTAATTAAACCCATATAAAACTTAATTTTTAATAATCTTTTAAATATGTAATGAATATACTAATTTTCTTTAAATTTATTATATAAGGACTTCTTATGAAAAAAATTCTTTTTGCAATGTTTTTTTTCACTTTAGTTTTAAATGCAGCAAATCCTATTGCAGTTTTGAAAACATCTCAAGGTGAAATTGAAATTGAATTAAGACCAGATATTGCACCTAAAGCAGTAGAAAACTTTGTTACTCATTCTAAAGATGGATATTATGATGGAACTGTTTTTCATAGAGTTATTAAAAACTTTATGATTCAAGGTGGAGATCCTACTGCTACAGGAAGAGGAGGTAAATCAATTTGGGGGAAACCTTTTAAAGATGAGTTTGCACCCAATGCTGTATTTGATAAAGCAGGAATTTTAGCAATGGCTAATGCAGGAGCTAATACAAATGGTAGCCAATTTTTTATTACCACTGTACCAACTTATTGGTTAAATGGGAGACATACAATTTTTGGATATGTAACAAAAGGTATGGATATTGTAAATAAAATTGAAAATGTACCTACTTCAGGGCAAGCAAGAGGTAATAAACCCTTAAGTGAACAGAAAATAATTTCAATCACAATTAAATAAAGCTTTGGGAGAGGTTTTTATACCTTTCCAAAAAGTTTTTCTAAAATATCTTTATCTCCGATATTTAAAATTTCTTTTTCTAGTTTCTCTACTTTTTTTGCTTCTACTTTTGCTTTTTCTTTCCAATATGATAATTTTTGTGCGACAACTTCGGCATTTTCTACACTATTTAATTTCTCTTTTAAAGTACTTAATTCTTGTTCTAAATCATCAATTTTAACTTCATAATTAACACTTACTTGTTTCACTTCTTTTTTATAATGAAGTTCAATATTCTCTAACTTTGCATTTAAAGTTTTATTTTCTATTTTTAAATCTGCATTTTCTTTATTTATTTTTTTTACCATTATATGTTTTTCTTCAAAGGTATCAACTTCTTTTTTCATTTGTTTTAATTCAAGTTTTAATTTTTTATTCTCATTTGTATATTTTTCAACAGTGTAGATATATTTATCTTTTTCATTTTTTGCTTTTCTTAGCTCTGCTTTTAATTTTTCAATACTCTCTTTTAATAAGTTAATTTCATATTGTAATTGTGCTGTATTTTCTTTACCTTTTATAAAGATTTCACCTTTATCTTTTATCAAATGAGTTTGAACTTCTCTTCTTTTTATTACTTCTTTTGTTTCATCTTTTTGAATAATCAAAGAACCTATAATCTCACCTTTATCATTTAACTGAGATACAATAGTTGTATCCGCAATATAGAAGCTTCCATCTTTTTTTAGATTTTTCAATCTTTCATTAAATTGTTTTTTTGATTTTACAGATAATTTTATATCATTATATATATTCTCTTGAGTGTCTGGATGTTTTAAGACTTCAATACTTTTTCCTAATAATTCTGTTTTATTGTATCCAGTAATATCACAAAAAAGTTTATTCACATATTCTATATTAAAGTTTTCATCTGTTTTAATTACAATATTATTAGAAGAAATAATATCTTTATATTCTTTTAACTCTTTATTTTGTTGTTCAACCATAAATTTATGATAGTTTATTGAAGCAAGTTCTGTTAAAACTGTCATTAGTTTTCTAATATCAATAGGTTTTATAATGTATTCAAAAACTTTTAATTTTATTGCTTCACTTAAAAAGTCATTATCCGAATATGCGGTAACAAAAACCACAGGGATATCTTTATTAATTTCTCTAATTTTTTTAACCATATCTATACCATTTAAATTAGGCATATTTATATCTGCAATTATTAAATCAATACTATCTTTTTTTTCTACATATAATTCTAAACCTTGTTTCCCATCTTCAGCAAAAAAAACATTTTCAAAAAAATTTGATAATAATGATACAAGCTCATTTCTAACACTAGAATCATCTTCTACATAAAGTACTTTCAACCTTTTTAAAAGTTTCTTACTATCAAGATTATTCATTAATTACTTTCATCTAATTCTATTATTAGATTAATAAATTTTATAAAATCAAAAGGTTTAAGTAAATAATCCTTTACTCCTAATTCTTTTGCTTTATTAATATATTCTAATTCTGTGTGGGCAGACATTACAATTATGGGAGTATTAATTTTTTTATTTTTCAACTCTTTAATCATATCTAAACCATTCATTACAGGCATATTTATATCTGTTATAATCATTGTAATATCTGGATTATCATCAATTATTTTTAAAGCTTCTTCACCATTTGAAGCTGTTAAATATTGTACATTTAACTTATTTAATGTGTCTGAAATTATATCAATCAAATCTTCTTCATCTTCTACAAAGAGAAGTTTCATTAATCTTAATCTTTCAATTTTTTCTTCCATCTATACTCTTTTATACTAATTCTTTTTTATTCACTACTGATTCTACATCCATAATTACTAACATTTGATTATTGTCTAGTCTAACAAAACCTTTTAAATACTTTGAAGGTATTGCAGAACCCATATCTGATACAGGAGCTAAAGATGATATATCAATTTTTTGTACATCATCAACTTTATCTACTACTAAACCTATCATTCTTTTATCTTCTGTAATTACAGCAATAACTGCCGTACTATCATTATAAACTACTTCCCCCGTATGAAACTTTATTCTAATATCTAAAATAGGAACAACTTCACCTCTTAGATTAATTAAACCTTTTACCCACTCTTTAGTATTTGGTAGAGTTGTTATCAATTCAGGGTAAGTTAGTATCTCTCTAATCTTTGGTAACTCAATTGCATACTTCATTTTTCCTAGCTCGAATGTCATATATTCACTTACATTTGCATTATTTAAAATTTCTTCACTCTCATTATTCATCATATTATTTTCCATTTTATTCTCCTTCTTCTAAAATCCATTTAGCATAAAGCTTTTCAACATTAGAAATTTCTTCATTAGATGGTTTTCTTCTACAAGATAAATATCCTTTAGATCCATCACAACTCTCAAATGGGTATACTGTTGCAAATACCCAATAGTACCCTCCTGTTTTTGTTGCATTCTTTACGTATCCTGTCCAAGTTTCTCCTCTTTGTACTGTTTCCCACAAGCTTTTAAATGCTTTTTTTGGCATTTCTTTATGTCTTACCATATTATGGGGATTCCCTACTAACTCTTCTAGACTATATTCTGCTATTTTACAAAAATCATCATTTGCAAATCTTATTATACCTTTTTCATCTGTCTCACTAACTAAAAATGCGTATTCATCTAATACTGTCTCTTGTCCTGCTGCCATCTTCTTCCCTTTTAGTTAAACTGCTTATTTTTTGCATCATTTACTAATTCATTTGCCATCTTGGATACATCATTTGCTATTGTTCTTACTTGATTCGCTTCACTTGCATTCTCTTGTGTTACTTTATCCAACATTGTTACTGCATCATTTATTTGTTCTATTCCTGTCATTTGTTCTTTACTTGCACTTGATACATTCTCAATTATTGTTATTGTCTCTGTTATATGATTATTTAAATCTTTATATCCTACTATCATCTCATCTGATATCTTTTTTCCATCATTTGCTTTTAGGTTTGCATCTTCTACTAACTCTTTTATCTCTTTTGCTGCTTCTGAACTTCTATTTGCTAAGTTTCTTACTTCTTGGGCTACTACTGCAAAGCCTTTCCCTGCTTCTCCTGCTGTTGCTGCTTCTACTGCTGCATTTAATGAAAGTATATTTGTTTGGAATGCTATTTGATCTATTACTGTTATTGCTTCATTTATTGAGCTTACTTTTTCATTTATCTCATCCATTGAGCTTGCTGTTTTATTTGCTAAGTTCTCTCCTGTTGATACTGAGCTTTTTACTGTTTGTCCTAATTTAGCCATTTTTACTGCATTCTCTGCATTACTTCTTGTTATTGATGTTATCTCTTCTACTGCTGCTGCCGTTTGTTCTAAGCTTGCTGCTTGTTCATTTGCTTTTGCTGCTAGGTTATTCATTGATTGTGTCATTATTGATGAATTCTCTTCTAACTTCTCTCCATTTGTTAAGTTCATCTTTGCACTTTGACTTAACTCTTCTCCTAATTTATTTATACTTTCCATTACTTCTAACATCTTATCTTGTAATTTTGGTGATATATTTACTTTATCTCTATAATCATCATTTGCATAATGGTTTAAGGTAGTTACTAGTTGATTCATATTCTTCTCATTTTCATCTAGCATCTTATTTATTGTATTTTTCAAGGTTACTATCATTGGATTCTCTGAGCTTGAGTTTATTCTACATTTATATATCCCTTGTTCTACTTTATCTGTTGTCATAACAATTTCACCAATTACTTTCATATCTTCTTTTAATTTTTTATCAAAGATATCTGCTGCTGAATTAAGCATATTTAGCATCTGAGCAATTTCATCATTTGTATAAACAGCTGGTCTTTTGAAAACATTTGTTTTAAAAGATACAAAATCTATAAAGTGAGAGAATGAATTTTTAAATTTAAGTAAACCATTTGTAACAGTTTTTTTAAATAAAACAATAATTGTAATTACAAATAATGCAGTTAAAACAATCATCATTGCAATCATAAATAAAATTAATTTTACTGATTCTATAAAATTACTATCTACATTTTTACTATGATCTGCTGCAATATATAGACCTATCTCCTGACCTTTAAAATCTTTTATAGGGAAGCTTGCATAAAAAAAATGCTTATCTGAAGAGTAGCCTGCACTTAAGAGTTTATCAAAAGATATAGAGGACAAATTGTTTTTAAAAGTTTCATCAATACTATTTTGAGAAATATAATAGTTTTGTATTTTATTTTGTTCAGTTAAAGAGTTTCCTCTTTTTAGTTTTTCATTCATTAAAACAACAAAAAATTCATTATCTTTTTTAAAGTTTTTAACCACAGAGTTAAACCCTTGTATAAATTCTAAAGAACCAATATAATTATTTGATTCATCAAAGATAGGAGCTAAACCTCTTAGAACTAAACCAGCTCTTCCAACTTCAATTGCAGATAAAGGTTTTTTAGTTTTGGCTACTTCTAAAATTGTATTTCTAAAAGAGCTTAAGTTATCCCCATATTTTTCTGGTTTCCAGTTTCGTAAGAAAGAATTTATATTTTTATCATGTATATGTACTTTTATATTTTGAAAACTAGTTCCATTTTTCATAGCTTTTGATATTTCATTAAGTGCTTGAATTGCTAAAGCTCTATTATTTGTTTTTAGTGCTTGAATAATATCACTATTCTTTGAAAGTGAAACTGCATTTGAGATTCCAACATCCATTTTTGCTGTTATTCTTTCTTTAACAAGCATTTGGAAGTGGTCTTTTGTACTTATTTCATTATCTTGTTTAATTCCCAGAAGAATATAAAAGGACACTGCTAATACAATAGCAATTATTATAACTGCTGCTATTATTATCCTTGTAATTATCTTTTTTGCAATAGAACCGTTATTCATGGGAACCCCTAGATAAAGAAAGTTTCTATATTTTATCTACTGTAAACTTAAACTATTATTGTTTTTTTAATTCTTCTACTGTACATAAGGCAATTGTTTTGGGGGTTTGTAATAAAATTTTATCTTTTGGCTTAAGCTCTTCTAAATTTATAAGCTTATTATTTATTGTAATTTGAGCATAACCATTTTTATATTTATTTTTAGGATTATTAAATTTTAACTGCTCTTTTAGTAAATTCAATCTACTTTGATGATTTTGTATTTTTTGATTAAAATTTGAATGAAATCTCTCTTTTAATATTTTAATTTCTTCTTTTATAAAATTAAATCTTGATTCTAAAGAGTTTTGTTCAAACAATTTATACATATTTTTTAATTCAACTTCTTTATTTTTAACTAGATTAAGCAAAATCTTTTCAAAATCATTTATAAAAGTATCTAGATAAATTCTATTCTCATTAATATCAGGAAGTGCTATTTCCATGGCATTTGATGGAGTTGCTGCTCTTATATCTGCAACAAAGTCTGAAATCAAAAAGTCTGTTTCATGACCTACTGCTGAGATAATTGGTAAGCTACAATTATGAATAGCATCAGCAACTATCTCTTCATTAAAAGCCCAAAGGTCTTCAATACTTCCCCCACCCCTTCCTACAATAATTAAATCTACATCTAATGAGTCAGCATATTTTATTGAATCAACAATATCAAATTTAGAAGACTCCCCTTGAACTAAAGTTGGTACAAGTATTAATTCTATAAGCGGCCATCTATTAGTTGCCACTTTTTTCATATCTTCAATTGCAGCACCTGTAGGAGAAGTTACAAGGGCAATTTTTTTAGGAAGTAAAGGTAGTTTCTTTTTTCTTTCTTGATCAAAGTATCCTTTAGCTTGAAGTTTTGATTTTAACTGCTCATAAGCTAATGCTAATGCTCCTTGTCCTGAAGGCTCAATTTTAGAACACATAAGTTGATAACTTCCCCTTGGAGTATAAACAGTAATTGTTCCAGAGATAATTATCATTTGCCCTACTTCAAGCCTAAACTTCAAATATTTTGCATTACCTTTAAACATAACACAAGAGATTGTTGATTTTTCATCTTTTATTGAAAAATAGATATGTCCAGAGTTGTGGTATGTTAAGTTTGAAATTTCACCTTCAACACTTACATTTATAAAAGTTGTTTCCAGTAAAGATTTTATTTGGGTATTTAAAGTAGATACAGAAATAGGAGAATTCAAATGTTTCCTTTGCAATATTATTGCAAGAAGTTAAATTTTTCTTGCAATAATAAGAGTAGAGATTTTCATAGAGAAAGATTTTACATGGATTGGCTCAAGTCCAGCTTGTCTTAACTCTTTACATAAATTATCACTTGTTAAAAACTCATCAATTGAGTCAGGTAAATATCTATAAGCTTCTTTATTTTTTGAAATAATTCCACCAATTGTTGGTAAAACTTTATTCATATAAAAGTCTGTTAAGTGGTCTAAGATATTAGTTTTTTCTTGTTTTGTAAACTCTGAAATAACTACTAATCCATCTTTTTTAAGTACTCTTGCAAACTCATCAAAAGCCTCTTGTCTTTGAACTACATTTCTAATTCCATAAGAAATAGAGATAATATCAGCACTATTACTATCAAGTGGCATTTGAGCAGCCCCTGCTTCTATAAACTCAACTTCTGGAAATTTCTGTTTTGCCACATCCATCATTCCAACACTAGGGTCTACACCAACAATATTTTTTAGTTCAATACCATTTTTGTTTGCAATTGTTTTCCAAAAATCAATCATATCACCTGTACCACAAGCAACATCAACAATTTTTTCTATTCTTTCTTTGTTATATAAACTTAATGCTTTGTTACAAGCCTTGTTTCTCCAAGACTTATCAATTCCCATACTTAAAATTCTATTTGCTATATCATATCTTCCAGCAATATCATTAAACATTGATACAATTTTTTCTTGTTTATCCATCAACTATCCTAAATTATAATAAATATTTTCCAACAAATAAACCACCAATAAAACCAATATTAAGCATAATAATTAAATATAAAATTGATATTTTTTTATCTTTTTCTGGTAGTTTTTTTAAAACTTTTTTTTGTTCCATTACAGAGTCATCTAATGACCTTCTTGCATGGTCCATACTATCAAATGAGTTTCTAAGACTTAGTTCTGATAGTTCAAGTCTTTCAACTATCTCTTTAGCTTGTTTAAATGTCATATCACTCATATTTTAAATCACTTTATTTTTTAATCTGAAGCCACTTATCTAAATCAAAGAAAATCTTATTTAAAGTTCCCAATACATAATCTTTTGCTTCTGTTTGAATTCTTCTAAAGAATAAAAACTTTCTAGCACTCTCAATATCACCTAATTCTTTTGCTTGCATAGCTTTTTTTGCAAAATCAGTATTGTTATAAGCCATTTCCCAAACAGTACTTCCTAAATATCTACTCATAGTAATAACTTTGTCATTTTTAACTGCAAAATATTTTGGATCTTTTACAAAATCACATAATACTGAGTTACTATCTAAGTATTTATGTCCAAAAAAATTAATAAATTGTTCTTCAATATATTCTTGATCCATAGAAATAGCTCTATTTAAAGCAAATAAAACATTTTCTTCAAGATTATCTTCAATTTTTTTAATTTTTTTCATAGTAGCAATGGCATTTTTGCCATCTAATTCACCATCACCTAAAGGAATAATCCATTTAATATTTCCAAAAGAACCTACTTTTTTAATCTCTTCTAAAACTAATGAAGAAGTTTTATTTCCACCAACATCAACAATAATTTCATGTTTGTCATCCATTAAAATAAGTTCATCTAACTCAGTTAACTTATTTGTTCCAAGCATTCTTTTTTCAACAATTTCAGTTCTTGTAAAAGATTTACTATCATTATTTTCATCATCAATTTCTATATATGTAACTCTTTTACCATGTTTTTTAAATAAATAAGGAGCAATAACTTGCATTGCAACAGTAGATTTACCAACACCACCTTTTGTTTGTGGAATTATTATCATTTTTTTCCCTTATTAGATTGTTTATTTTTTATTTTCATATACTCAACAATCTTACCATGAAATCGGCAATATAGTTTATTAAGTGATATTTCATATTTGTAAAGTTTAAATATTTTATCTAAATTTTCATTAATTCCATATTCACACCAAGCTTGTAAATCCTCATAGCTTTCAAACTCATAACCAAAAGAAGCAACTAACTTTTGTGTATATTTATCTACAACCATAAACTCTTGATTGCAAGCATAACAAAGTATTGCATCTGCTGTTTCAAGCCCTATTCCTTTTTGCTCTAAAAGCCAATCTTTACTAACGTTTTCACAAAAAGATTCAAAGCTTTCAAATTGCTCTAAAATATTTGAAACTATTTTTTTTATTCTTACAGACTTTTGATTTTTAAAACCACTTGGAGTAATTGCTAAAATAAAGCTATCTAAGTCTACTTCTTTTATAGCTACTAAAGATAAAAGATTTTTTTCTCTTAGATTCCATAAAGATTTTTCTACATTTTCCCATTTTGTATTTTGAGTTAAGATTGCACCTAAAAATATTTCAAAGGAGTTTTGACTTGGCCACCAAAACTCTGGATGATTTACTAGTAAATTTTGCTCTTTTAAATACTTTAATAAATCAAAACTATCTGATATTTCTACTTTTTCTTTAGTCAAAAATAGCCTCTGTTTTTATAATATCTGGTTTATCACAATATTTTTTTAGCTTATAACAATCAACTGCTTTTCCATCTTCCATATCAATAACCATCATTTGAAGTATTGATTTGCAAGAATTTGGAATTGAAAAATGCCCTCCAAGTCCAGTAGTTGCTTTTTCAATTGGTATTTTACTATCCATCCCAATTACATTGTCTCTACAACCTGTAAGTCCAATATCTGTTAAATATGCTGTCCCTTCTATAACTTGTAAATCATCAGTACTTACATGAGTGTGTGTTCCACAAATTCCACTTACCAATCCTTTTAACATCATAAAAATAATTCTTTTTTCACTTGTTGCTTCACCGTGAAAATCTATAAAAATATTTTTGATATTTTGTTCTTTTAATTCTTGAATTAATTTTATTGCCCAATTAAAAGGGTTTTCAACTGTAGGCATAGAAAATTGTCCCATAAGATTTATCACTGCAAGTTTTTCATTTTTTATATTAAGTACTTTTATTCCAGAACCAGGTACAGTTTTTGGATAATTGTCAGGTCTTAAGACATTAGAAGTTTCAAGTAAAGTAATCATATCTTTCTTTTTATCAAAAGAGTGATTTCCTCCTGTTATAATATCAATTCCACAATTTAAAAGTTCTTGACAGTTTTTTATAGTAAGACCAAAACCATGACTAGCATTTTCAGCATTTGCAATTATTACATCAATTTCATACTCTTTTTTAATATTTTCTAAATATTGTTTTATAATTTTTCTACCAGGTCTTCCTACAATATCCCCTATAAATCCAATTTTCAAATTTATCCTTTTTATAATACTTCAAAATTTTAGCTATTTATTCTTGTGATTTCAATCTAATTTCAAAAATTGCTCCATTTAGACTATTATATGCTAAGATTTTTCCTTCTTGCTCATCAATAATTTTTTTTGCAATATTTAATCCAACTCCCATTCCACTATGAGTTTTCGAACTTACAAAAGGTTCAAATATATTGTCAATAATATCTTCTTTAATTCCACCTGCATTATCACAGAATTTTACAACTACTTCATCTTTTTCTTCAAAAACAGTAATATCTAACTTTCTTTCTTCATATTCTTTATTATTTTTTAATTCATCTAAAGCATTGTTGATTATGATAATCCAAACTTGTTCAAGTCTTTGTTTTTGAACTTTTGCATAAATCTTAAAATCATTTTTATCAATACTTGTGGGAGTAAACTCTTTATTATTTAAATAAACTTTTGATACTTGTTTGGAAACATTATATGCCATAGTTAAAGAAGTAAATAAAGTAGCAAAAATATTTGCTTTTTCTTTTGTTTCAGTAGAAGTTTGAGACATTTCTCTCATTGATTCAACAATTACTGCAATTCTATTAATTGCTTCTGTAATCTTTTCACAATTAATAAGCATATCTTCTTTCATAGGATTATCTTCTAAATCTTCAATATCCATAATTAACATTTCAAAATTACCTTTTAAATAAGTTAATGGAGTATTGATTTCATGAGTAATTCCAGCAGATAAAGTCCCTATTGAAGTTAATTTTGCATTTTTTATTTGTTCTTCTTGGTGAAGTTTATCTTTTTCCATATTTTTCTTAACTTCTTCTTCAACTCTTTGTTCAAGATTTTGATTTAATTCTTGTAGTTTTCTTTTATCTTCTAAAGAGTTTACAACCATTACTATATTTTTTTTATCAGGTAATACTTTCAATGAAACATCTAAATGAACTTCTTCAAAATTTTTAGACTGAAATACTAACTCTAAATTAGAAATAGAACCAAACTCTTTTACTTCTTTCATGATTTTTTCTAAAAGTTCTATGCTACTACTATCTACTAAATCTAAAATCGTTTTTTCAACAACTTCATTCTCATTATAATTAAGAAGTTTATAAAAGGCTTCATTAAATCTTCTGAAGTTACCATTTAAATCAAGTAAAGCTATTCCACTATTTGCATTTTGAACAATTGCATTTAATTGTTCAATTTGATAATTTAAGTCATTATATAATCTTTCTATTCTTTTGTTATCAGTAATATCACTTCTAATCTCAGTATATCCTATGATATTATCATTTTCATCTACATCTGATTGAATATTTGATTTAACCCAGTAATCACTAGACATTTTTTTAATACTTATTAATTCACCACTCCATGTTCCTGTATTTTTTAAAATATATGATATTTCAGCATTGAAAATTTTAATACTATATTTATTTAAAATACTAGTATAGTTTTGACCAATAAGTTCTTCTTTTTGAAAGCCTGAAACTCTACTAAAATAATTACTTACATCTGTAATAACAAAATTAGAATCAAATTTTATAAACATTACATGTTGATTTAAAAGTTCTAAGCTATCATTTAATATCAGATTATTTCTTTTTATAGAATCTGTTAATAAATCTTTTTCACTTTCAAGTTTTCTATTAATACTAGATAAAGGAGTTGTAAATAACATAGATAAAATAAAAGATATCATTGCCATTAGAAAGAAGATGCTATAAAATGAGTCTTTATTTTCAAAGAAAAAACTTTTTAGACTAGTTTTTTCATTTGCATCAACAAGAGTAAAATAGTGTAGATTTTTAATAAAAATTTGTTTAAAATAATACTTATTTGTAAAAGAAAAACTTTTTTTAAAAATCTTATTACTGAACCCTTCCACTACACTTCTTATATTTAAATCAGGATTATAATAATAAGACCAACTATTTATTCCTGTACTATCATAAATTATATTTAAATCTTTGTCTATTAAATATTTCATTTTATTAATTGATTTAATAAAGTCATCAATATTAAAAGAGAGAAAAATTATTTTAGAATCAGTTTTTAAAACAAAATCAATTAAAGGTTTTATTGGCATGACAACTTCATTATTCAAACTTTTTAAATAAGGTTCAGTAAAAAAAAGTTCATTTTTTTTAATTTGTTCTGAGTTTAAATAATAATAAATTCTGGGACTCAAAGATAAAGGTTTTTCTTTAATTTCTTTATTATTTTGTTCTAAACTTAAGATTTTTTTTCCATCTTTTTTAATAATCTTTAAATCTACAATATTTTCATTACTTAACATTAATACTTTAATTTCTTTAAATAAACTATCTATATGTTCATCTTTAAAAGAATTACTTTTTGAAATGGAAATCAATATATTATTATTAATATGCACAATTTTTTTTAATTCTTTCTCAAAAAAATTACTTTTATTAATAAAACTATTAATACGACTTTGTTCTATTTTTACTTGAAATGTTTTATATGAAAGAAATATTCCTGCACAAAATAGTAAAATTGAAAATAGAATAAATGCTAAAAATAACTTAAAAGAAAACTGAACTTTCAATGTTTCACTCTTTCATTTTGTCTTCTATCTTGTGTTATAAGTTTAATGTAAAAACAACATCCTTTATTTACATTTTTAACCCAAATATCACCACCTGATTTCTTAACAATTAGTTTAGCAATATGTAAAGGTAAACCTTTAGAACTCATCTCATTTTTAGTAGTAAAGTCTAAATCAAATACTTTATTTATAAACTCTTCAGGAATACCTCCGGCATTATCTTCACATTTAATTAATACAAACTCATTACTTCTGCTAACATTTATATTAATCTTTCCTTCTTTTATTTCTTTTTTATTAAATTCATCTAAAGAGTTATAAATTATTCCTAAGATAATTTTTCTTAAATCATAAGATACTCCATATGTTTCTAAAGAAGAGTCCCCATCAAGTTTAATTTCAACATCTTTTTTATTAATAGAAGCAATCGTTGATTTTATCACATTATAAACACTATACCTATCGGAACTATCATTATGAGAAAAAAGTGTTTTAAATTCATTTAAATGCATAGAAAGATTTCTTACTTCATCTTTTAAATTTTTTGAAATATCTTCTAAAAATTTATCATCATAATTTTTATTTTTTACATTATCTTCAAGTTGTAAAAGTTTTGATGATAAATTAGAAATAGGTTTTTTCCATTCATTTGAAAATGCATCTAAAATTTGCCCCATTAATATAACCTTGGATTGCTCCATGTTTATTTTATCTCTTGTTTTTATTTCATTCAGTTTCAAAAATAAATCTCTTTTCAATAAAGAGTTTACTTTTAATAATTGTTTTTCATCACTAATATCAACTCTAATTGAACGATATCCTATTTTTTTATTATTTTCATTATACATAGGAGAGATATTACCTCTAACCCAATAAGAGTTTCCATTCTTATCAATATTTTTTATTTCCCCTTCCCATACTTCATTATTATGTAGTTTTTTCCACATATTGTCATAAAACTTTTTAGATATATCTGGATTTCTAATCATATTCATAGGTCGTCCAATAATCTCTTCTTTTTTATATCCACTTGTTTTACAAAAATATTCAGAGACATAAGTAACAATACCCCGTAAGTCTGTTTCTGCAACAACTACATATTTATCTATACTTGTATTAATACTATTTAATTTAACTTTTATATTCTTATATTTAAGATAAATAGTATTTAAAAAATATAAGATAGTACTTAGTAATAAAGAAAGAAATATTGCTAAAATTATATATACATTATATCTTTCATTAATTGCATAATATTTTTGACTTTTTATATATAAAAACATATAAATGTCTTGTTGAATAAATCTATTACTTATAGGAAAAAAACTATTAATATAGTAGTTATCTTTTATTTTATAATCAATAATAAATTTTTCCTCTTTTAACATTCTACTTTTGATTTCATTTTTTAAGTCATAGGATAAATTATCAAGCATAAATCTATTAGAATAAAAAGAGTTTTTATACATATATTCATTATTAAAAGGATGTTCTTTAAAAGAGGCTAAGCTTTCTTCACTCATACTTTTTTTCAAACTATTTTTAGGAAAAAGAAAGTCCACTTGATATCCATCTTCAATAAAAGTTTCATGAATTAGTTTAGGTAAGTCAATAGATAATTCAAAAATTGCTTTTATTTTAAAAGTATTATCATATACAGCTCTTAAATACTTTAATGTTGCACTCGTATCACTAATTAGAAAATATACTTTTCCTTTAAACTCTTTAGAGATATCTTTTATTATCTCTTTATAATTAGAAGATTGGGTAAATTTCATTTCTTTATAAGAACTTTTATAAATAGCTTTGCCATCTTTTGTATAAAAGCTTACTTCTGAATAATCATGTCTTTTAAAATGTTCTATCTCTTTATCAAAAACTTGTTTTATTCTTTCAAACTTTTCTTTATCTGATAACTCTTGAGATAAAATATTTTGAAGAACTTTATTTTCTTTAACATAAGTTAAAAAGAAATGTTCTGACTCATCAAATGTTCTTTTTTTATATTTATTAAGAATATTAGTACTTTTAACAAATATATTATCTTTTTCTTCATCTAAACTACTATTTTTATTATAAAAAATTATTACAATAGAAAATGTAGTTAAGAATATAAATAAAAGTATATATTTTATTAAAGTTCTATTTTTAGAAAGCATCTAATTTTTTATTTATTTAATATAGATTCAATTTTCTCATCTAAAGCTTGTAAAGAAGAAAAAGGTTTCATAATATAATTTTCTGCTCCTTCTTTATGTGATTTAAGAACTTTATCTAAAGTAGAATATGCTGTCATCATACAAACTTTCTGTTTAGCTTTTTTCTCTTTTATTTGTTCAAGAAATTCTACTCCACTAAGTTGAGGCATCATAATATCTAGAAGAATTAAATCATAATCATCTCTAATACAAGAGTCTAAAGCTACTTTAGGGTTGGAGAAAGTAGATACTGTATATTTATCTTTTTTACTTAAATACCTATCTAAAAGACTTAATATTTCCAGCTCATCATCAACTATTGCTATTTTATAAACTTTCTCTTCCATGGAACTTCCTTTTAATTAAAGAGTTTTTTTGCTGCTTCTTTCATAACAGCATCATTTTTTTCACTTAATATTCTATCTAAATATTCAAATACTTCCTCACTCGCATTTTCAACTAACTCTATTTTTTCTTCAATTAATTGTTTTGAGCATGAAACTTCATTCCCTGAACATTCATTTGCTAATGCATTTGCTTCATCATGTACAATTTCGTGACTTCTTTCTAGGCCTTTATATGAAGGAACAAAACTAAACTCTTCTTTTCCTAATCCTGTTTCATACCATTTACCCAATCTACAATTATGATGGTCTACAGCTTGGAAACTATGCTCTCCTCCAAAAATTAGTTGATAAAGATTGTTTTTATAAATTACATGGTCTAATTTAGCTAAATTTATAAAAATTTTATTTGAAACACTTTCCACTTCATACACTGACCTATTTGCATTTCTTTGGAAGCCATTCATTAAACCACTTAAAACCTCAACTCTATTCTTAGTTTCTGCAACAACCTCTGAAACAACATCAGAACTATTTTTTATTTTATGAGTTTCTTGTTGAATTAAATCAACTACATTTTTTATTTGAGAAGCAGCTTCAGCAGATCTATTTGCAAGATTTCTAACTTCTTGTGCAACTACAGCAAAACCTTTTCCAGCTTCACCAGCAGTTGCAGCTTCAACAGCAGCATTTAATGAAAGAATATTTGTCTGAAATGCTATTTCTTGAATAATATTAATAACATCTGCAATATCCTTACTTTTGGCAACTAAAGAGTTTACAACCTCATGTTCAATTTCTATTTCAGTATGTAAATTTTCAGTATCAGCAACAATTTCATTTGTTAAAGTTAGCCCCTCTGTTGAACCATCTGCTGTTTCCTTAGACTCTTTCATCATACTTTTAAGTTCTTCTAAGAGTTCTAAATAAGCAGTTTGTGTAGTACTTAAAGATTTTGTCATATTCTTATTATGACGTTCTAACAAACCTCCATCTTTATTATCATGAATTGAAGTCTGTTTTAAAGAAACAATAGTATTTCCTTCAAAGTTTTCAACAAGTAATGAAGCTTCACAATCATTTAAAATAACTCTATCTTCATTATTTTTTATAGCATTAAGAATTATATTCGTATCAACTTGATGCTCTTTTGCTCTTTTATTTATAAAAATCATTTCACCATTAGGATTAAAAGAAACCAAACCTTCTTCTTGAGATATTGCTGCCATTTGTTTAAATAAAGCATTTTCTTTTTGAAGATGAAATAACTTTTCCTCTGAAACTGAGTTTTTTATTTGCTTTTCTATAGTATCTATCTTTTTATCTTTTAAAGATACTTCCTCTTTTAAAAGTTCTATTTGTTTATGTAAACTTTTAATCTCTTCTTCATACTTTTTTGAATTTGAAAAAAACACTCCCATACCCTTTTTGATTATGTCCAAATTAAGTATATATTATATCAATTAATCCTTTATAGTTCATAATTTAATAAGTTTAGATTTTATTAAAAGTTTTTTGCAGCTAAAAAAGCTTGTGAGAAATATAACTGAAAGTTATAACCACCTAATTGACCAGTTGGCTCTAAACACTCCCCTAGAAAAAACAAACCTTCTCTTTTTTTACTTTCAAAGGTCTCTGGATTTATTTCATTAGTATCAATTCCACCACTTGTCACTTCTGCTTTTGAATAACCAAAAGTGCCTGCAGGAGAAAAATCATAGTTTTTAAGAAGAGATAAACTGTTTTTTTCATCTTTAGTAAGTTTGCTTACAGTTTTATCTTTTAAGTTAATAGACTCTAAAAACTCTAAAATAAATCGTTTAGGTAAAGGTAAAGCGGTTGATATATTTTTATTCCCTTTTAAATATTTATCAAGCTTTGATTTAGGAAGAAAATCTATAGTTATTTTTCCTTTATTCCAATATAAAGAACTGTTTAAAACAGCAGGTCCAGAACACCCCTTATGAGCAAAGAGCAGTTTTCCTAAAAACTCTTTATTCTCTACTTTCATTTTTACTTCACATGATATCCCACTTAATTTCTTAAACCAAAATTGTTCTTTTTGTACAGTGAATCCTACTAATGCTGGTTTAATAGTACTTACTTCATGACCAAAATATTTTGCTATATCATAAGCTATAGAACTAGCTCCCAAAGAAGGGAATGATAGACCTCCACTTGCTACAACTAGTTTTTTAGCTTCATAAGTAGTATTTTGGGTTTTAATAAGAAAGTGTTTATTATATTCTACACTAAGAACTTTTGTATCAAAAAACTTTTTTACATGAGAAGTCAGTTTTTCAAACATTGAAAGAACATCTTGAGAAGAGTTACAAAAGTAAGTTCCTTTTACAATCTTAGGATTAAGTGTGGGATAAACATTATTCTTATTTAAAAATTTTAATAAATCTTTATTTGAAAAACATTCCAAAGATTTTTTTATAAAAATTTCATCTCCTAGGTAATTAGCTTCAGTTAAATATTCATTTGTAATATTGCATTTAGCTCCACCACTTACTTTTATTTTTTGTCCTATTTTAGAGTTTGTTTCTAAGATAGCTATCTTTTTATTTTTTACTAAAGAAGCAAACATTAATCCACTTGCACCTGCTCCTATAACAATTACATCAAATACTATTTTTCTTCCTTTTTACAAATAAAAATATTTTTATTATTTTCAAACTTATACTCTAATTTATAGTTATTTGCTTTTAAGATATTATAAACTATATATAAACCTAAACCAAAGGAATTATCACTTTTCTCTTTATTGGCAAAAAATGGCTCATAATATTTTTCTAAGTCATATTCTAATTTACTACCAGTATTTTCAAAAATTATACTATTATCTTCAGTTCTTATTAAAACTTTATTATCTAAAGAGTACTTAATAGCATTATCAATTAGATTTTTAATTGCTATTGAAAACAATTTAAAATTAACCTCTACTTTTATATTATCATGTTTTTCTATTACATTATTTTCATCTAACATTAAAATATCTTTTGCATTATCAATAATATCATTTAAAAAAAACACTCTTTTTTCAATATTTTTAGAAGAAGAAATCAACTCTTCAATTGAAGCAAATTCATTTATCAAAGACTCTAAACGATTAAAAACCTCTTTTAATTTTTCATTATTATCTTCATTTTTTTCAAGTTCACTTAAAAATTTTCCTTTTGTTATAGGAGTTTTTAATTCATGCATAATATTTCTAATAAAAATATTTCTTGCTTCTTTTAATTCTTTTAATTTTTTAGCACTATTTTTAAACTCTAAAGCAAGTAAAGAAACCTCATCTTTTCTAGTAGTATCACAACATTCAAAATCAAAGTTTTCATCACCTAAAGAGCTAACTTTATCTTTTAAAATTTTTAGAGGCATCAATTTTCGTAAAGTTATTAAAAAAGACATTATAAGTGTAAGTAAAATTATTGCAAAAATTAAAATTATATATATTGAATTATTTTCAGTAAATTCATTTTTATCTTCTATTAAATAAGTCTTACCTTTTCTATTCATATAAAAGAATTGTCTATCATTTAATTGCAAAACTCTATTTATGGAATCTCTAAATCTTCTTTGTGCAATAACGCTAGTTTGAGGGTTATAGGTTATTGAATCAATATCACTTTTATTTAAAAATAAATCATAATTAAAATTTTCTAAATTTTTTTTAAAATTAAAATCATTATATCTACTTTTTTTTCTAAAAAGCATTTTTGTTAAAGGTTGATACTTTTCAAATAAATGATGTTCTAACTTTTTCTGATTTCCCACCATTATAATTAAAAAACTAATTACTACTAAAATAAGTGAAATAATAAAACTAACTGAAATAGTAAAAAATATTGATTGTCTATTCATTTGTAAATTTATACCCCATACCTCTTATTGT
Organism: Halarcobacter mediterraneus; assembly: GCF_004116625.1. Taxonomy (NCBI): domain Bacteria; kingdom Pseudomonadati; phylum Campylobacterota; class Epsilonproteobacteria; order Campylobacterales; family Arcobacteraceae; genus Halarcobacter; species Halarcobacter mediterraneus. The sequence goes on along the minus strand of NZ_NXIE01000005.1, from coordinate 183,409 downwards.
GTGAAGATATTTTGGTTCTTTTGGATTATCTTCAATTTTCTGCCTTATTCTATTTATTATTACAGCTAAGGAACCTGAATTTTCATAATCAGAATTTAGTAAATTAGAATTATCAAAAATATCCTCTCTACTAATAACAAAACCTTCTCTTTTTATCATTAAAGATAAGACTTCATATTCTGCAGCTGTTAGTTTAACAAATTTTCCTTCTTTTGTTACTTCTTTTTTATCAGTATTTAACTCAAAAAGAGCTTTTATTTGATTTTTATCTTCAATATTATTATGATTGAATCTTCTTAAAATAGTTTTAATTCTAACTTCTAATTCACGAGGGTCATAAGGTTTAGGTAAATAATCATCAGCTCCTAATTGTAAAGCTGTTACTTTGTCAGTAATATCACTTCTTGCACTTGAAATAATAATAGGAATATCAAAATTTCTAACAACTTCCTTACAAACATCAAGTCCATCCATTCCAGGAAGGGTTAAGTCTAATATTAGTAAATCATATTTATTTATTTTCAAACTACTTAGAGCCAAAAAAGGCTCTTCGTAATTTGTTACTTCAATATTATATTTTTTTAAATATTGAGTTAAAACATCTGCTAACTCTAAATCATCTTCTACCATTGCAATTTTTATCAAAATTCATCCTTCTTTCCATCCTAGAGTCTCTTTTTTCTTTTTGCAAATCTAATAAAACTTTAAACTGTTCTTTTTGTTTATCAGTTAATACTGAGTGGATTCTATCAATCATTTCAGCTTTTGATTTTATCATATTATCTCTTTTTTGCTCCATTAAGTCAATGTACTTTTTTTTGTCAAAATCCTTTTTTGTAAACGCACTATCTAATGAAACTCTATTTTTCATAATATCTTTTTTTATATTAGCTATTTCTTCTCTTTGGTCTTTTGTTAAATCAAGTTTTTTAATAATACCTAATATATTATTATCTGTATTTCTCTTACTAAACATTTTTGATTTTGAAAAACCTTTTCTATCATTAAAACCTTTTTCAGAACAAGAACCTTTTGCATATAAACCCGTAGTTAATAAACCTGCTAAAGCAACTGTTCTTAATATTTTTGTTGTTTTCATTTTCTATCCTTTTTTTTATATAGTAAAATTATGACACTCTTGCTTTAACAGGTTTTAAATTTTATCTTAACACTATATTAACAATTAGTACCAAGAAATGTAAAAATCTGTTATAATAATAAAAAAATCCAAAAGGATTATAAAATGAGAAATATAGCATTATTTTACTCTAGTAACACAGGGAATACTCAAAAAGTAGCAAATAAAATTGCAAAAAGTTTAGACGACATAAAGCAATATAACATTAAAGTTACGGCTTGTGAATATATGCTTGATTATGAAAATCTAATTTTTGGAATTTCTACTTGGGAAGATGGGCAAATGCAAAAAGAGTGGCAAAATATTTGGGATGAATTTAAAAAAATAGATTTTACAAATAAAAAAGTTGCTATCTTTGCCTTAGGAGATCAAAAAAAATATAAAAATAACTTTGTTGATGCAATGGGAACATTATATAAGCAGTTAACAAAAGCAAATGCAACTATTTTAGGTTTCACTTCTTGTTTAGATTATAATTTTGAAAAATCTGAAGCTACTATAAATAATAGTTTTGTAGGTTTACCTTTAGATTTAGAAAATGATGATGAAGAAATAACGAATATAAGAATCAAAAACTGGATAGAACAAATATCAAAAGAGTTTAAATAGGAATTACTTTTAGTTATTCCTATTTTTTATTTTGGCAATCTGGGCAAATTCCATATAATTGCATAGAGTGACTTGTTATTTTAAATTTATTTTTTTTAGCAATTTTTTCTTGTCTTTTTTCTATTTCATTATCAACGAACTCGATTATTTTCCCACATGAAGTACAAATTAAGTGGTCATGATGTTCTTTTTTGTTGCTTTCATATTTTTTACCATCAACTCCAAAGTTAATTGATGCTATTAAATTTACTTCCTCTAAAAAACTTAATGCTCTATAAACAGTAGCAATTCCTATATTTGAGTCAGGATTTTCACTTTTTATTAAATTATAAATTTCTTCTGCTGTTAAGTGATCTTCAGCATGAAGTAAAACATTTAAAACAACTTCTCTTTGTTCTGTATATTTTAAACCTTTTTGTTTAACAATTTTTTTCAGTTCATCAATTACTTCAGAGCTTTCTGTCATATTTTACCTTTTTATTATACTTAAATTAGTTTTCTAATCTTTATTATTGCAAAAAAGAGTTCAATTTTACTTAAAAAATCTTATTAATTAAAATTAATTTTAATTATATTGCTCTTTTTTCAAGTATTTACTTAATTTCAAAAGTAGCAATTGTCTCTCTTTTATTATCAACAACTTTAAATTGCCATATTCCCTTTGTTCTTCCTGCAATATATCTAAAGTCATAAATAGATCCATGTCCAGCTGGAATAATCAAAGTTCTATCCCTTGAAATATTTCCCGTAGGATCAATCCATTGCACTTGAATTTCTTTATCCTCTTCTGATCTTTCATGAGTATATTTACAAACAATTGAGTTTTCATCTTCTAAAATAAGGCAATCCGCACTGTAAATAGCGTCTTCATCTATTGTTTCTGCAAAGATAGTAGAAAAAATAAAAAGACTAATTAATACAACTTTTTTCATGATATCCTACTTTGTACATAATTGAGTTAGATTATAACATAAAATAGTTACAACTTATACTCTTTCCAAACAGCTTCTTCTTCTAATGTTGCTCTATTAGTTAAAACTTCAAAAGGTTTATAAGCAACTTTATATCCCATTGATAAATGATCTTTAATCCAATATCCTAAATAAATATATGGAATATTCAATTCTTTTGCTATTTTAATTTGAGCTAAAATCGAAAACTTTCCTATTGATAAATCTTCATAATCATGATCATAAAAGCAATAAATTGAAGAAATAGATTTAGACAAAATATCTACTAAAGCTACTCCTATTAATTTATCATCTCTTACATAAAGGAACTCTTTAGTAAATTCATCTTTTCCTTGAACATATGATCTATCATATTCAGCAGGCTCAATAGGAGAATAAGTCCAATTCTTTTTTTTATTCATATGAGAATGATATTTATCATAAAGATTTAAATGATCTAAAGTCAAAGAAGGTGGTTGAATATAGAGTTTTGTATCTAAATTCTTTTTAAATACTCTTTTTTCAGAACGAGAAAACTTATAATTTTTTACGTCAATTCTCATTGATATACATTTTGTACAATTTCTACACTCTGGTACAAAATGCATTTTCCCAAACCTTCTCCACCCATGCTCTAGCATATTTTGATAATCTTCTTTGGTACATTTACTAATATACCTATACCTTATATCTGAAATTTCATTATCAAAATAAGAACATTCTCTTTGTTCTTCTAAAAACTCTACATCTCTTTCTAAAATATGCATATTAGCTATTCATTTATCTTTTCTTTAATTTCTTTTGCAGCGGCTGTAATTTTACTAATTTTTTCTTTATTTGATAAAGATTCATCAATTAAATGTTTCACAAAAGTACTTCCAACAATTACACCATCTACACCTTTTACTTTCTCTTTACAAGTTTTTTCATCAACTCCAAAACCAATATATAAAGGTGTTGTAGAGTATTTTTTAACCGTTTTAATAATAGAACTTAAATCCTCACTTTGTCCACTTCCTGTTATTCCTGCATAAGCAACCATATAAATAAACTTTTGTGATTTTTCAACAATTTGTTTAATTCTATTTTCTGTATGAGTAGGAGCTACAAAAGAGATATTTACTTTATTATATTTTTCAAAAAGATTATTAACTAAAGCAGCCTCTTCATAAGGTAAATCAGGAATAATCATCCCTTCTACATTAAATTCTTGTGCTTTTTTTAAAAACTCACCCAATCCATAATGATAAAAAGGATTCATATATCCCATCCAAAACATTTCCATATTAGGTGCTATCTTTGATGAAACTTCGAATAAATCCTTTAAAGAAAATTTATTTTTTAGTGCAATTTGATTTGCTTTTTCGATAACAGGTCCATCTGCAACAGGGTCTGAGAATGGTATACCTAATTCTAAAATATCAACTCCCGCTTCTTTCATACTTAATGCTAAATCTACTGAAAAATTGTTACTTGGAACAGAAGATGTTATATAACCAACTAGTTTTTTCAAAATTAAATCCTATAATATATTTGAACTCATTTTAACAAAAATCATCTTGTATAAGTATGAGTGATTTTTATTTTTAAAAGAAGAACAATAAAAAGGATAGTTTTGATACAATAATTTTTATATATTATAAACTATATAAAATAGGAATTTCTATGAGTATTATAAAAAATGATTATGAAAAAATGAATATTACAAAAATAAAAAAAGCTAAAAACAATAAAAAGCTAACTGTTATTACTGCATATGATGCATTATTTGCAAAGCTCTTTGAAGAGATTGCAGATATTATTTTAGTTGGTGATAGTCTTAATATGAGTTTTGCAGGAGAAAATGATACTTTAAGTGCAACACTTGAGCAAATGATTTATCATACAAAAGCTGTTTGTAAAGGAGCTAAAAATTCATTTGTTGTAATGGATATGCCTTTTGGTACTTACAATAATGAAACCCAAGCCTTAAAGAATGCAGTAAAAATCTATCAAGAAACAAATGCTGCTGCTGTAAAAGTTGAAGGTGGAGAAAATAGAGCTCATATAGTTAAGCATTTAACTTTAAACTCAGTTGCAGTAATGGGTCACATTGGACTAATGCCCCAATATGTTAGAAGTGAAGGTGGCTATAAAGTAAGAGGGAAAACTAAAGAAGATGTTCAACAATTAATTTCTGATGCAAAAGCAATTGAAGAAGCAGGAGCTTTTTGTCTTGTAATAGAGGGTGTAATGAGTGAAGCTGCAAAAAAGATTACCGAAGCAATAAATATTCCAACAATTGGTATAGGGGCAGGTAGTGATACAGATGGTCAAGTTTTAGTTTGGTCTGATATGCTAGGTTTCTTTGAAGAATTTAAACCTAAATTTGTAAGACACTATTTAAATGGAGCAGAACTTATAAAAGAATCTGTAAATCAATATAGAAATGATGTTCAAAATAAAACATTTCCAGGAAAAGAAGAAGAGTATTAAAAGTGGAAAGAGTTGTTGAAGTAGAACAAGTATCATTTGAAGAAGACAATGCAGAAGTAAATCTTAGACCTTCTTCTTGGGATGATTATATTGGACAAGAAAAAATAAAGAAAAATTTAAAAGTATTTATAGAAGCTAGTAAAAAAAGAGCAGAAGCTTTAGACCATATTTTATTTTATGGCCCTCCAGGACTTGGGAAAACTACTTTATCTTACTTAATTTCTAATGAAATGAATTCAAATATAAAAGTTACAGCAGGTCCTATGATTGAGAAAAGTGGAGACTTAGCTGCAATTTTAACAAACCTTGATGAGGGAGATATCTTATTTATTGACGAGATTCATAGGCTAAGTCCTGCAGTAGAAGAGATACTTTATCCAGCTATGGAAGACTATAGGTTAGACATTATTATTGGTTCTGGACCAGCTGCACAAACAGTAAAAGTTGATTTACCAAGATTTACTCTTATTGGAGCAACAACAAGAGCGGGAATGCTTTCTAACCCTCTTAGAGAAAGATTTGGTATGCATTTTAGAATGCAATTTTATACTTTTGAAGAGCTAGCTAAAATTATTCAAAAAGCATCATTAAAACTAGATAAATATTGTGAAGATAATGCTGCTTTAGAAGTTTCAAAAAGAAGTAGAGGAACACCAAGGGTTGCATTAAGACTTTTAAGAAGAGTTAGAGACTTTGCTGAAGTTGAAAATGAAGATACAATTAAAATTGAAAGATGTAAATATGCTCTTGATGAGCTAGGTGTTAATGACTCAGGTTTCGATGAAATGGATATTAATTTATTAGAACTTCTAGTTTCAAATAAAGGTAAACCTATGGGACTTTCTACTATTGCTGCAGCATTAAGTGAAGATGAAGGAACAATCGAAGATGCAATTGAACCTTATTTATTAGCAAATGGATTTATTGAAAGAACAGCTAGAGGAAGAGTTGCAAGTGTAAAAACATATGAGTTGTTTAGATTATCTTATCCAGATAAAGATAGTGAAGGTACATTATTTTGAAACCTCAATATTTTGTAATAGCTTTAACAGTTGTAACATTATTCTTTATGTTACAATTATTTAGCCCTTTTTTAAAACCAATGATTGTGGCTTTACTATTAGCTGTTGCAACAAACTCTTTAAATATATATTTCAAAAGGCAAATTCCTAATCAATTTATTTCATCTTTATTAATGACGGTTTTATTAACTGCAATATTTTTTATTCCTGTTTTATATTGTATTTTCTCTTTTGCTACATTAATTAATAAAATTGATCAAAAAGCTTTATTAGAAATTTATAATACAATAGATCATTGGGTTACGAATATGCCAAATGATTTTCTATTTATAAAAGACCAATTAAATAAACTTCTTGAAAAAATAGATATAAAAGAGTTCATTCAAAACCTTATATCTATAGGAGCTTTTTTAGGTAAAAATTCTGCAAAGTTTATTATTGATATGATTATGATTTTAATATTTTATTTCTTTTTTAACTTTTATAGTACTAATTTATCTCACTATTTTAAAGAAGCATTACCACTAAAAAGAGAAGATTCAAATACTTTATTTTATGAATCTTCAAATGTTATGAGTGTAGTTCTTTATTCTATTTTAGCAACTGCAGTTCTTGAAGGTTTTCTTTTTGGAGTCTTTATTGGTTTTTTTGGATATGATGGTATTTTACTAGGGGTTCTTTATGGTTTTGCTTCTTTGGTTCCAGTTGTAGGTGGACTTATTATGTGGCTTCCTGTTGCAATTTATGAGATTTTTGCAGGAAGTACTACCAATGCTCTTGCGATAATAGCTTATTCTATTATTGTAATTTCAATAATTGCAGATACATTTATTAAACCTATCATTATAAAATATATAAATCAAAAAGTTGTAAAAACACCTAGTGAAGTAAATGAATTATTGATATTTTTTGCGATAGTTGCTGGGCTTTCAACTTTTGGTTTTTGGGGTATGATTATAGGTCCTGCAATGGTTACATTTTTTATTTCATTGCTACAATTATTAAACAAATTTACTAATGACTTTTACAGTATTGAAAAGAGTATTGATCAAAGAAAATGATAAAATCTCCTTTAAAAAACAAAACCTTTAAAAAGCTATTTACTGCGCAAGTTATATCTTTAATAGGAACAGGGATTACAAGTATTGCATTAGCTTTACTTGCTTGGGACTTAGCAAAAGAAAATGCAGGACTAGTTTTAGGTATTGCTTTTGCTTTAAAAATGCTAGCTTATGTATTCTTTTCCCCTATTATAACAACTATATCAAAAAAAATTCCAAGAAAAACCTGGTTAATATCTTTAGATTTATTAAGAGCTTTCACTATTATTTATTTTCCTTTTATTACTGAAATTTGGGAGATATACTTACTTTTATTTTTGATAAATTTATGTTCTGCAGGATTTACTCCTATTTTTCAAGCTACTATTTCCGATATTATTAAAAATGAAGAAAGTTATAAAAAGGCTCTTTCATATTCAAGGTTAGCATATGATTTAGAACAATTATTAAGTCCTACTTTAGCTGCTTTATTTTTAAGTTTTATTAGCTTTAATGAGTTATTTATTTTAAATGCAATTACCTTTCTTACTTCTGCTGTAATCATTTATTTTACATATGTCAAAAATAAACAAGAAGAGGTATCTTCTTTTTCTTTTATTGAAAAAGTCACTTTTGGGGTTTCCTCTTACTTAAAAACTCCTAGATTAAAAGCTCTATTTTTTCTTTATATAAGTGTCGCTTTAGCTAGTTCGATGATGATTACTAATACAGTCATTTATGTAACTGAATATTTAAATAAAGATAAAAATTTTACAGCAATTGCCATGGCATCAGCTGGACTTGGTTCAATGATTGTTGCTTTATTTCTTCCTAAATTACTAAATAAACTTGAAATAAGAAAAGTTATTTTTCTAGGTAGCTTTATTTTATCATTAGGTTTACTTTTTAGTTCTTTAAATCCAAACACTATTCTTTTTTTATTATTATGGTTTTTCTTAGGTGTAGGACTAAGTCTTATTCAAGTACCTGCTGGTTTTTTAGTTAGAATTTCTTGCAAAGAAGAAGATTCAACTAACTATTTTACAGCAAACTTTTCTTTATCACATTTATGTTGGATGATAGCTTATCCATTAAGTGGTTATATGGGTGTTACATATGGTCTTAGTACAACTTTTATTTTATTTTCATTTCTTTGTGTTAGTAGTACTATTATCGCTTATAAGATTTACCCAAATCCTGATAAACTAGAACTAAAACATACACATAAAGAGTTTTTCCATTACCATGAAAATGAAGAAAGTAAGCATCATGGAGAAGGAAAAACCATAAAAGAAGAAAATGGACATTGGCATAAAGAGTTCACCCATAAACATAAATTTGTTATTGATATGCACCATAGACAATGGCCAAATTAAACTATTTTTAAAAAGAAGCTATGTATTCAGATAGAGCATCAATTTCCTCATCATTTAAAGATGTCATTTGTGCAATCATCACACCTTTCATTGCTGCACCATAGGTTCCGTTCTTATAACCAATTAAAGCATCTTTAATTTTTTGTTTATCCCAGCCTTTTATAACTTGAGACTTTCCTAATGCTTGTAATTGACCATTTTGACCATGACAACCTGCACATTTTATATATAAAGACTTTGGGTCTATTGAACTTGTATTTTGTTTTTTTGTCTCAACAATCTTTTCAATACTACTTTCAATATTTTCTTTTGTCTCTTTTGTTTTTTTCACTATTTCTTCAGTCAATTCTTTTGCTACAATTTGAGCTTTTTGCTCAACATCTTTTACTGCAGCACTTCCTTTTTCTGCAAGTACTTTAGATTCTTCAGAAACTTTTCCAGCTACATCTTTACTTGCTTCTTTAACAGCTTGAGTAATTTTTGAAGTTGAGTCTTTAACTTGTTCAATCAATCCCGTTTCAGATTCTTTTGTATTTTCAACTTTTGAAACAATCTCCTGCTTATTTTCTTGAACAGATTTAGACTCATCTTGTTCTGAGTTCATACAGCCTGTAAATACTAAAACTGTAATTATAGAACCTAATACTATTTTCATAATCTCCACCCTCTTTTAAATTTTATTTTTTTTAGAATTATTTGTACTTGCTAATGGTTTATAAGAAAAAGTAAATTCTTCTTTCTCATAATCAATCTTAACTTCCCCACCTTTTTTTAATCTTCCAAATAAGATTTCATCTGTAAGTACATTTTTAATTTTTTCAGAAATAACTCTAGTAAGTGGTCTTGCACCCATAGACTTATCATATCCAAGTTTAGCAAGTTGTTTTTTTGCTTTTATAGTAATTGAAATTTTAATTTTTTTATCTTCTAATTGTTTTTCTAAATCTTGAATAAATTTTCCTGCAACTTTAGATACTATTTCTTCACTTAATGCTTCAAAACTTACTACTGCATCTAGTCTATTTCTAAACTCAGGAGCAAAGAATTTATTGATTGCCTTATTTTCATTTAATGAAGTATCTTTTGCAAACCCCATAACACTGGCTTCTGTTGCACCTAAATTTGAAGTCATTATTAAAATAATATTTTGAAAATCTGCTTTATTTCCACTATTATCAGTTAATTGAGCATTATCCATAACTTGAAGCAGTATTGACATTAAATCAGGATGGGCTTTTTCAATTTCGTCAAGTAATAAGACACTATGAGGATGTTTTCTAACTGCTTCTGTTAATAATCCTCCATTCTCAAAACCTACATATCCTGCTGGTGCCCCAATTAATCTTGAAATAGTATGGGCTTCCATATATTCACTCATGTCAAATCTTTCAAAATGAATCCCCAATTGAGAAGATAATTCTCTTGCAACTTCCGTTTTCCCTACTCCTGTTGGTCCTGTAAATAAGAAACTACCTATTGGTTTTTTATCCAGTCCTAAACCTGCTTTGTTTCGTTTAATTGATTGAACTATTGTAGATATTGCATTATCTTGACCAAAAACTCTTTTTTGCATATTTTTTTCTAAACTTCTTAATAGCGTAACATCTGACTTAGAAGTTGATTTAGATGGAATATGTGCCATTCTAGCAATTGTATCCTCTACATCTTTTTGAGTAATTCTTATATTTTTTTTGTTTAAAGTTGTATACTCAATTTTTTTACTAGCACCAACTTCATCAATAACATCAATTGCACTATCTGGTAAGAATCTATCTGTAATATATTTTTTACTTAACTCTACTGCTGTTTCAATAGAATTTTTATTATATGATACTCCATGAAACTCTTCATATTTAGATTTTAAACCTTCTAGTATGGTTACAGCATCATCTGTAGTTGGTTCATCTATATCTACTTTAGCAAATCTTCTACTTAATGCTTTGTCTTTTGAAAAATCATTTCTAAACTCTGTAAAAGTTGTAGCACCAATACATTTTAATTTACCGTTTGAAAGCATAGGTTTCAAAATATTTGAAGCATCCATTGCTCCCCCACCTACACTTCCTGCTCCAACAATTGTATGAATTTCATCAATAAATAAAATTGAATTTGGTACTTTTACAATCTCTTTTAAAAGACCTTTTAATTTTTTCTCAAAATCTCCTCTGTATTTTGTTCCTGCAAGCATAGAACCCATATCAAGAGAGTATATTTTTGAATTTTCTAGAAAAGAAGGTACTCTTTTATTAGCAATTTCTAAAGCTAAGCCTTCTGCAATTGCCGTCTTCCCTACTCCAGGTTCTCCAACTAAAATAGGATTATTTTTCTTTCTTCTACTTAAAATCTGAATTACTCTATTTATTTCTGTAGTTCTTCCTATTACAGGGTCAATTTCACCTTTTTTTGCCAAAGCTACCAATTCTGTTGAATTTTTTTCTAAAACTTTATTTTCTTCACTATCATCTCTTATTTCTTCAATATCTTCTATTTCATTATCTTTATGAGAGATTTCTTCTAATATATCTACTCTTTCAACTCCTGCTGTTTTTAAAAGATATGTTGCATAAGATTTTTCATTTCTTAAAATTGCAACAAACATATCTTCAACACTAGCATTTGCTCTTCCACTTGTTTGGGTATGGGCAACCATATTTTCTATAGTAGAAGTTAAAGTTAAAGTTTCAATAGGTTCATCTTCTATATTTTCAGGAAATACTGGTGTATTTTCTTCAATATATTTTTTTACTTCATTGAAAATTTTATTTTGTTCTAAACCTAAATCTAAAAAAAGGTTTTCTATAACCTCATCATGTAAAAGCATTAAAAAAACATGTTCTGTAGTTAAATACTCATGTCTACTTTTTTTAGCATAATTTACAGCTTGTGCAAAAATATTTCTTAATTCTTTACTAATCATTTTATTCTTCTTCCATAATTGCTTTTAAAGGGAAACCCTTTTCTCGTGCAAGTGTTTTAACTTGAGCAACTTTAGTTGAAGCAATTTCATGAGTATAGATACCACAAACATCTCTTCCATTATTATGAATATTAAGCATAATTTGTGTTGCTTCATCTATAGTTTTTCTAAAAATTTTAGTTAATATCTCTATTACAAAATCCATTGTTGAGAAATCATCATTTAATAAAATCACTTTATATTTTTTAGGTTCTGAAACTTCTAAACTATTATCTAATTCAATTTCCAATTCATTTGCCACAAACACAGCCTTTATAATTTTATTTATTTATTATATTATAACAAAAAAGCCATTATCTTAGTAAAACAATTATTCAAAGATTTTTTTTAAAGATTTTTTAATGTCTTGTTTTTATATAAGAAATCAATTCTTCTTTACTCAATGGCTTACTAAAGTAATATCCTTGATAAATATCACATCCAAAACTTTGAAGTAAATCTAACTCTTTTTGTTCCTCAAGCCCTTCTGCCACTACTTTTAAATTAATATCTTTCCCTATATTAATAATAGATTTTACTAACTTCATATTCTCTTCATTTAAAAACATATTATGAATAAAAGATTTATCAATTTTTAATTCACTAATAGGTAATTTACTTAAGATACTTAAAGAAGAATAACCTGTTCCAAAATCATCTAAAGAGATACTTATATGGTATGATTTAATTGTATTTAAAAATAAAATTATTCTCTTTACATCACCCACAAATATATTTTCAGTTATTTCTATTATAAATTTATCATTAGGGAAATTGCTATTAAGTATTATTTTTTTAAATCTATTCATTTCTTTTATTGACGATAATTGTCGAGGAGAAACATTCACTGATAATTCAAATTTACTATTTGTTTCCCTCCATACATCCAAAATATCTTTTTGAGATTCTTTAATTACAAACTCTCCAATATCATTAATAATACTACTTTTTTCAGCCACTTTTATAAACTTCTCTGGTGATATAAAACCTAATTTTTCACTATTCCATCTAAGTAAAGCTTCTACTCCAACAATTTTTTTTGTTTTTGCATTTATTTTAGGCTGATACATTAAAAATAGTTCATTTTTATTAATTGCATGTCTTAAATGAGTTTCTATTTGAACTATCTCTTTTCTATTTCCATAAATAGCTCTTGAAAACATTACATAAGAGTTTCTATCTTCTTTTGCTCTATGTAATGCCATATCAGCTTGATTAAGCAACCCTGAACTTGTTATTTTACTATCACTTGTATATTTTGAAATACCTATACATGCACCAGTAAAGACTTCAATATTATCTACTTTTATTGTTTTAGTAAAAATATCTAGAATCTTCTTTGCAATCATGCGTGCAGTTTCATCATTTCTTTCATTCACTAAAATTATAAATTCATCTCCTGCATTCCTTGAGATAAAATCTCTTCTAAAAAGTTTTTCTTTTAATTTTTTTGCAACTTCTTTTAAAAGTTTATCTCCTATTAAATGTCCATAAGTGTCATTTATATATTTAAAATTATCTAAGTCTAGAAAAAATATAAAGAAATTTTCTTTTTTTTCTATTCTCGACCTTATCTCTTCATTTAATGAATACCTATTGTATGTTCCTGTTAAAATGTCATGCTTTGCAATAAAATCTAATTGATTTCTTGTTCTAGTTTGAATTTTAATACTATAATTAAATAAAAAATAAAGTACTAAAAGTAATGAAAACAATAATGTCATTGAAATAAGTAGTTTTTTATTAAAGTCTTTAGTCATTTCTTCATAAGGAATTGAGACTAAAGAATACAATTTATATTCTGGAATATAAATTATAGAAAGCATTGATTTTTTACCTTCTATATTTGTTGTAATAACTTTAGAAGAATACTGTTTTATTTTATTTATTTCTTTAAAGAAAAAAGAATCAACTTCTTTATAATAAACTTCTTCAAGTTTTTCTTTTACTGGGTTTTTAAATTGTAAATAACCATCTTCTCTAATTAATTGTAAAGTTATATTTTCAGGTAATTCTTTAATATTTAAAACTGTATCACCACCATTTATTTCTATTCCTGCTGTCATTACAGCTACTTTTTCTTCTAGTTGCACTCCTATTCTTATAGGAATTACCCATTTATTCATTTTTTTAAAGAAGTAAGTTCTTCCTAAAAGCATTTTTTTACTATCTCTTGCTTTTTCAAAACTTCTTCTACTATATTTATTAGTAAGTAGGTTAGGAAGAGCTTTATTGTTTTCCATATTTGAAACTAGTACTAAATCTCCATTATATTTTGATAAACCAAAAGCAACTAATCCTTTATTCACTTTTTTCATATCATCTATAAGTTTTCTACCATTTTCTGGTTTATTAAGTGTATCTAACTCTAATAAGTTTTCTCCTAGTATTTTTAAGATAGATTCTTGGCTTCTAAAAGAAGAAATACTATTTTGAACACTTATTTTATTAAAGTTTATTATGTTTTGTGCATATTGATTTTTATTAATAAGCCATTCATAGTAAAATATTAAAAGTGCAGATATTACAATTAAAAAACTAATTACTGCATATATGAACCAGAAGTTGACTTCTTTTAGTTTAGACATAGAATTCCTAAATAAATATTAAGTTAATGAGATTAAAAAATATACAATATATAGTTTTTAATCTTACTTAGATAAAATTCAAAAAAAATTATTAAAGGTAAATAATGTCTCAAAAATCTATTTTTGTTACAGCAACAAATACAGATGTTGGAAAAACTTATGCCTGTGAACAGTTTTTAAAGTACTATTCTAAAAAAGGATTAAAGGTTGGTTACTTCAAACCTATTGAAACAGGTGTAAAAGAAAAACCTATTGATGGTTCAAAAATGTTAAAACTTGTAAAAGAACTTAATCCTTCTTTTGAAGTTACAATAAATGATATTGTTCCTTATCAATTTGAACTTCCTGCAGCTCCTTTTGTTGCGAAAAGAAGCTCAAATATTGATTTAAACTTTTTACTAGAAAAAAAAGAAGAACTCGAAAAATTATGTGATATTTTAATTATTGAAGGGGCAGGAGGTCTTTTTGTTCCTATAGAAAAAGATTTCTTTATTATTGACTTAATTAAGTTTTTTAATATAGAGGCAAAATTAATTACTTCTTCTAAACTAGGATCTATTAATGATACTTTATTATCAATTGAAGCTCTAAAAAATAAAAAAATAGACTTTGAGTGGTATATAAACTTATTTATTGATAAAGATAGTTTTAATGAAGTAACTCTTCCTTTTTATAAAGAGTACTTCAAAAAAATAAAATATTTACATGAGCTTTAAATATAAGCTTTAATTTTCTTGTAATATAAAGCAACTACAAAAAAAGCAAACCCTAAAATGGCTGTAATTAATTCTAAAGATATTAATTCAGCCATTACACCTATAAATATTGTTGTTAAAACATTTGTTAACATAAAAATCATATCATTATAAGAAATCACTCTTCCTAAATACTTTTTCTCTGTTTTCTCTTGCAATAAAGCATATGTGTAAGACCAAATTGTTGTTGTTGTAAAACCTACAAAAAATACTGCTATTAAAGATAAATAAAAATTCCATTGAACTAAGGCCCAAAAAATTATAGCACTTCCTTGAAAAATAAATATGTAAAAAAGCATATCTTTATTCACTCTATTCGTAATAAAAAAAGGACCTACCATCAAAGCAATTGCTCTTACTGCATTTGTTAAACCAATAGCAAGAGGCACTGAAATTACATATTTATACTCATTTTTAGCTAATAAAGTTACTAAGGTATCATAAACAGTTAAGCCCACAGAAGAGTGTAAAAGAATTAACTGCATAACCACTTTATTTTTTCTTAGATATAAAAAACCATCTTTTATTAAAGAGCTTATTTTCTCTTTTATATGAATTGTTTCAATTTTAAAATTAATATTAATCAATAAAATGATAGCTGCTAAAATAATAAAAGCATCTATTATTATAGCAGTTTGAACACCAAGAATATTTACAATTATACCACTAACTGCCATTCCTGCAGCAAAAGTAAATGACCAAATAATAGAATGAATTTCATTTGCTTTTTGTAAAGCAACTCCAGATATAAGTTTAGGAAGAAGAGACATCTCTGTAGAAAAAAACATTGAGGCACTAGCCATTCTTATAAAAATAAAAAGCATTAAAAGCCAAATTTCATCTTTACCATCAATTGTTAAAAATAATAAAGTCATTAATAACTCAATTGATAAAAGTGTAACCATTAAAGGTTTTAGTTTAAACCTATCAATAATAGCTCCTGAAAGTGGAGCAATTATAATTGCAGGCAGAAAATGCATTGCAGTAACTAAAGAAATAGCAAAAGCAGAAGAGCCAAACTGTACAAGCAAAGTATAAATAGCAACATTAGAAAACCATGCAGCAAAGTAAGCTACAAGCTGTAGAATAGACAATTGTCTAACTACAGGATAATTAATTAATAATTCTTTATATTTCAATTTCTATCTTGGTTTTATAGATTATTTAAATTCGATTTTAATTAATCGAGAAAATATTTCTGGATTAGGAATTAGTATTTCAACTTTATAAGAAGAAATATGTGTAGAGTCTGCAACTTCATATATTTTACTTGGTTTTAAATCACTTTTTTTATCATTCAAATAAATTGTTTTATTTTTAATATTTTCTATCTCACTAATTGGAACAAAAATTTCTAATTTTCCTTTTGTCAAGTCTTTTGCTTCATAAAGTAAAGTTCCAGGAGTAACATAGTCTCCTTCTTTAACTGCAATATTATAAATATATCTATTTTTTTCTACTAACTTTTTATTCTTTAAACTATCTTCTAAATTTGCAATTTTTACTTCTATATCTGCTTTTGTAACTTGATAATTTATTGCTTTCAATTTTTGAGCATCTTTTTCAAAACCTGACTTAGAAGATACTTTTAACATTCTTTCATAGTTTGCTTTTTCAATCTCTAGCATTTCACTTATAGCTTCTAATTTTATTTTTGATTGCTTTAAATCAATTTTATCAACAAAAGAATCTATTTCAATAATTTTTGAATTATTAGCTTTTTTACCTTCAATATTATCATTTGTATAAATTACTTTTCCACTAACTGAAGCTTTAATTGTATAGCTTTCAATTGGATTAAGTTTTGCATAATATTCATTTGCAAATAAACCATTTATTACAAATAATAAAACAAATATATATTTCATCTTTAGCCTTATATGTCTAATTTCTTAATTAATTTTTCTATTTCTTTTTTTAATTTCTTAAAATCAGCAGTATTTTCACACTTGAAAATCAACTTATCTAACTCTTCACTATATTTTAAATAAGGAAGTAATATTTTTAGTAAATCTTCTTTTTTATTGACTTTTTTAACTTTTTTTAAAAGAGTTGTTTCTTTCTTATCTTTTTTATTTTTTAGAACCTTAACGTAAAAAAATAAACCAATAATTAATAATGTAAATGCTATGCCTAGAAGAAAAAATATTATTTTATTTATTAGAGAATTTTGTTCTTTATAAACTATTTTCTTATCTTGTTTTTCTATTTCTTTTGCTTTTTCAAGTTTTGGTTCATTTTTTACTTCATTTTCTACTACTTCAATAATAAATTCAGAAGTACTTTTTGTTATAACTTTATTTTTGTCTTTATCAAAATAGTTTAATTCAATACTAGGAACTGTAATAGTAGTATTTGGAATAATTGAAAAAACTTTTTCGTATTTTCCTAATAATTTATTTCCTTTATACTCTTTTGTAATTTTTGCCTTATTTTCATAAATAGTTGCATTATCAATATTTAAAGAAATATCTTTTATATCATCAATATTCCCAACTGCATTAACTTCTATTTTCAAAGAAACTGCTTGACCTTTTTGTACTTTACTTTTGTCAAGTTCTGCATTAATATCAAAACTTCCTATTAAGCTTGTATTTTCAGGTAACTTTTTTACATTAAAATTTAAAGGGTTTGAATATATTTTTTTTTCAATTGGTGCAGAGAAAATAGAAAAACCTCCAAAAGCTGAATCACGTTTTGCTATTTGAACAACTACATTCAAAGGATTAATTTCTAAATTCCCACTTTTTTGGGCAAAAAGAAGATAATCTAACTCTTGAACGATAAAGTTATTTTCCTCATATCTAGTATTATTAGTATCTAATCTTTCATACCAAAAGTTTTCAAAATGTGGCTTTTGTAAATCTAAATTTGTAATTTGCAAATTCTTTTTATATTTAAAAACTAATTTTAAAGGTATTTCTTCTCCAACATAAATATCTTTTTTTGGGGATATTAACTTTAAAGAAAAATCATTTGAAATTGTTTGTGTTGCTTTCTTTTCCTTAATCTCTTTTTTCTGAGATTGAAATTTTGAACCATCTATTTCAAATTGAAAACTAGGTATTGCAAAATTACTTTCTGGAACAATTTGATATTTTTTACTTATTTTTTCACTATAACTTCCATTTATTATTTGTAAAGACCTTGAGGTTCCTAAATCTTGCACTAAATAATTATCGATTTTTTCAATTTTTGGAAATTGAATTGAACTTCCTTTTGCCTCAAACTCAAAAATAAAAGGTTCCCCTTTTATGAAATAGTTTGAAGATTTAAGAGTTACAGAACTATAAAGAGATAAAGTAAAAAAAACAAAAAATATGCTTAATATCTTAACTATTTTTTCCATTAAAATTCCAATGTACCTTCTATTGAGAAGTTTGCTTTTGAATCAAGTTCAGCATGGGATAAAACTGCAACCTGTAAACCAAACTTTTCATAAATTTCAGATATTCTTTTTCTAAGCATTGGATCAACTACCATTGCAACTTTTGAAAAACCTTTTGCTTCTACTAATTCTAAAATCTCTTTTGTTTTTGTTACTAAATTATTTATTTCTGCAATAGATAGCATTAACTGAGATACTCCATGTTGTTCTTGTAGTTTTCCAATAAATTGTTGTTCTATTTCAGGCTTAATTGTAATAAGGTGTAAAACTCCATCATCATCTTTAAAACGATTTGTAATTAATCTATACAACTTACTTCTTACATGTTCTAATAAAACATCAGGAGCTTTTGTAAACTCTGCAATATCTGCAACAGCCTCAATAATTGTCAACATATCAACAATTGGTATTTTTTCATGTAATAGATCTTTACAAACTTTCAATAATGATCCATAAGAAGTCACTTTCATTGCCTCTTCTATAACAATAGGGAAATCTTTTTTAAGTCTTTCAATAATATCAACTAAATCTTGTCTCGTAATAATATCTTCTGCATGCTTTTTAATAATCTCTGAAATATGAGTTGAAATTATAGTTGGGGCATCAACAACAGTATAACCATTCATTAAAGCATCATCTTTTTGTTCTTCATCTACCCATGTTGCATCTAAACCAAAAACAGGCTCTTTTACATGAATACCTTTTAATTTTTTTGAAGTTCCACCCATTGCTAATAGTTTATTTGCTTCAACTCTACCTCTTACTAAAGGTATTCTTTTTAAATATAACTCATATTCATTTGGAGGTAAATTAGCATCATCAGAAATTCTTATTTGAGGAATTACAAAACCTAATTCTGAAGCAATTGTTTTTCTAATAGCTTTTATTTTATCAAGAAGTTCTGAATTTCCTTGAACTAATTGAAGAAGTCTTATTCCAAGTTTTAATTCAAGAACATCCATCTTCATGATATTCTCCATAACTTGATTTTCATCTGGAACAGATTCTTTCTTTCTCTTTTCTTTAAGTTCATCAACATCTTGTGTTTTAGCACTTGCTTTTGTTCTTTTCTCTTGAGGATTAAATAATCTTGTAAGTGTATTATCTTTATTTTCTTCAATCATATAAATTATATATCCTGTTAAAAATAAAAGTATTCCCATTACCATTAAAATACCTGTAGGGAAACCTGGAATAAACCCAAACAATACAAGACCAATTCCTACAAGAACTAATGCTTTTGAGTCTTTTACAAGTTGAGAAATAGATTGGCTTGCAAATCTGTCCTCATCCATATTTGAACGAGTAATAATTACAGCAGTGGCAGTTGAAAGAATAAGTGCTGGTAGCTGTGCAACAAGACCGTCTCCAATAGTTAAAATAGTATAAATTTCGCCACTTTGAGCAACAGTCATATCATGCTGGAATAAACCTATTAAAAGTCCTCCTATTAAGTTAACTAAAGTAATTATAATACCAGCAACGGCATCACCTTTAACAAACTTAGAAGAACCATCCATCGCCCCATAAAAACTTGCTTCAGTAATTAAAGATTTTCTTCTTTTTTGAGCTTCAATATCATCAATAAAACCTGCATTTAAGTCTGCATCAATTGCCATTTGTTTACCTGGCATTGAGTCTAAGGTAAATCTAGCCGTAACCTCTGCAACCCTTGTTGCACCTTTTGTTACAACCATAAAGTTAATAAGCACTAATATGATAAATACAATAACACCTATTACCATATTACCACCTACAACAAACTCTCCAAAGGCTGAAATTATAGAACTTACAGAATCAGGGCCATTATGTCCTTCACTTAAAATAGACCGAGTTGTTGCAATATTTAAAGAAAGCCTAAAGAGTGCTAATATCAGAATAATTGTGGGAAAAGTAGTAAGGTCAGCTGGTTTTTGTATATATAATGATATTAATAAAATTAATAAAGACAAAGATAAAGATATTATTAGAAAAAAATCTAATAGTCCCTTTGGTAAAGGAACTATTATAATCATAAGTATAGCAACAAAAAGTGCTACAACAAATAAATCTTTTGAAAAATACTTTCTTAGGTTCATTTACTACTTTAGCTTATTTATTATCTTACAAAATTAACTAAAGATAATTGATGAATTTTATTTATAGTTGCATACATTGCTGTATATGTAATTTCTAAAGCCTTTGCTTCTACTGCTAATTTTGTTAAATCAGCTCCATTAATCTCAGTATTCATTTTCTGAAATAGTGTATGCTTAGCACTTACTCTTTCTAAAGAAATTTCAAATACTTTATTTCTTCCACCAAGTTTTGCATGTCCACTGTTTGCTGCATCATTAGCAGTTTGGATTAATTTTAAAGATTCAGTTAATTCTTCAGTTGCAAGAGCATTTGGAATATCATTTCCATCAGCATCTTTTTGTTCTAAAGCATTTATAATCTTATCCATGATATCAAAAGTATTTCCTTTTGCTTCAAACTTTGTACCATCTACGTTAGGAAGTACAACTTCATAATCTTTTCCTAAAGTAGAACTAGCTTTTACACTAAGAGTGTCAGCTGTAGGTAAACCTTCCTCATCATATTTTACTAATTGTGCAGTACTTAATTCTGTAGGAACTGTTGCTGTTGCAGGAGTAATTGCAATACTAGACATATCTAAACTATATGGTCCTGTTCCTGTAATTGCTATAGAATCTCCATTTGAATTTTCTAAGCTAGGTATAGTATCATTTACTTTCCAACTTGTACCATTTTCATCAATAAGTACATCATTAGCTTGAAAATTAATTGTTGCAGGGGCAGTAGTTACAGGAGTAGAAGCTTCTAATTTCCATTCATAACTTGATTCATCTAGTATTCTTTCTTCTGCAGAGAACTCTAAAGTTTCACCTTTTAAAGCTGCTTCAACTGTATACATAAAGTTTTCAAAACCTGTAATACCTCTTTCCCTATAAGAGCCATCTTCTACAACTACTTTTCTTAAAAAGCTATCACCTTGATAAGTTACTTTTCCTGAATCATCTTTTACAAAAGGTTGTTTCATAGAATCTGAGCCAGCATAAAGATACTCACCTTCCATTTGTTCATTGGCAAGCATATAAAGGTTTTCTTTTACACCTTTTAAGTTTGTTGCTATTGCTTCCCTTGCATCTTGGTCTGTTGTTGCAGTAATACCTTTTTGTACTTCTTGTTTTACATACTCTAGTAATTCTTTAATTTCTTTCATTGTTGAATCAGAGGCTAAATTTTGAGCAGTAGTTTTTTCTATTTGATTTTCTATACCTTCATAAACCTTCATTTTATCATCAAGGTATATTTTTCTAGTGTATAAATTAGCATCATCACTACCATATTGTAATATTTCTCCACCTAATTGATAACTTATTCTTTGTTGTTCTTTATCTAAATTTGACAATCTAAATAAAGTTTCTGAAGTTGACTTAATCATTGGAATACCTCCTTAAACTTCGATACTATTTCATTAAAATTATACTGTTCTTTCATACTTTGTGTCAAGAACTCTCTTATTTTTTCTTTTTTTGATAAAGCATCATCTAATTCTTTATCCATTCCAGGCTTATATGCACCTACTCTAACTAATACTTCATTTTCTTTTATTAATGATAATATCCTTTTTAGCTTTAAAAAATAATTATAGTGTTCATCATCAACAACTTTATCCATAACTCTTGAAGCAGATTTTAAAAGATTAATAGGAGGATAAAATCCTTGTTCTGTTAATTCTCTAGTTAAAACTATATGTCCATCTAAAATAGATCTACTCTGATCTGCAATAGGGTCATTCATATCATCTCCATCTACAAGTACTGTAAAAAAAGCAGTAATTGAGCCCTTTGCATTATTCCCTGCCCGCTCCATTAATTGAGGTAAAAGGGCAAATACTGAAGGTGGATAACCACGACTTACAGGAGGTTCTCCAGTGCTTAAGCCTATTTCTCTTTGTGCCATTGCAAATCTTGTTACAGAATCCATCATCAAAAGAACATCATGTCCTTTATCCCTAAAAAATTCAGCAATTGCCATTGCAGTAAAAGCTCCATACTTACGCATTAATGCAGATTCATCTGAGGTTGCTGCAACTATAATCGTATTTTCTAAATTATCATTCAAATTATAATGAATAAATTCTGGAATTTCACGTCCTCTTTCTCCAATTAGTGCAACAACTTTTATTTGAGCCTCACAACCTTTAACTACCATTCCCATTAAAGTTGATTTACCTACACCAGAACCTGCAAAGATACCTACTTTTTGTCCTTTTCCAGAAGTAAGCATTGAATCAATTGATTTTACTCCAGTTGAAAATCTTTGATCAATAACTCCTCTTTCAAGAGGAGACATAGAAACTTTGTTAATTGGTGAGTTTTCCTCTAGGTCTTTGATTTTACCTTTTCCATCTATTGGTTCCCCTAAAGCATTTACAACTCTTCCTACAAGTCCATAACCTGTTGCAACAGATAAACCATCTTTTTGTAAAAAAACTTTATCATGTATTCTAAAACCTTCAATAAAGGAAAAAGGAACTATAATAAAATCATTTGATTCAATTGAGGCTACCATTCCTAAAACAGAATAAATATTTTGTTGGGACTCAATTCTTACTATATCCCCAACAGCAACTTCAATTCCTGAAGCTTTTATTGTCGTAGAAGAAATATGTTTAATTCTTCCAAAAGGAATAGAAAGTTCTGTAGAATCAATTTGACTTAAAAGTGAGTCTATATCCATATTACATCTCATCACACATTTTTTTATAAAGACTGTTTTCTGTATTCTCTATTGCTTTACATTTATTTACAAATTCGTCTTTTTTAATATTATTATTAAATTGTTCATATAAAACAGCAATTTCATAATAAACTTGCGCTAAAGCATTAGGTCTTATTTTTCTTGAGTATTCTAAAGAATCCAAAAGTAAAGATAAAGCTTTTTCATTTTGATTATTGGTTTGGGCAATTTTTGCTAATTCTAACTCCACAAAAGGAGAATAGATATGTGCATTATTTTCTTTCTGCTTTTCATATAATCTATTTAGTATTTCATTTGCTTGTTCTCTATAATCTTTTTTAATTAAGTATAAATAGTAATAATAATAAAAGTCTATTATCATCGGTTTATCTTCATTAAATTTTATAAATTCTTGATTCGTTTGTGCATAATTAAAGAATTTATCCATAGTAATAGAATCACCATTATGATTTAAAATCAAAAATCTATATAAAAATTCTTTTGCTAATATTTCTTTATCATCTACCATATCAATTTTAGCAGAAAAAGATTTTGCATCAGTATAGTTTTGTAAAGAGATTGCCATTCTTTCTAGATATAAATAAATATTTGCATTTCTACTTGTATTAAAAGTATCCTTTAATAAAACATATGCTTTTTCAAAAGGTACATCAATTAAACATTCAAAAAACTTGTCTTTTGTTTCTTTATCTTCAACTAATTTTTGAAAAGTTTCATTTCTTGCATCTTGTAAAGCTTCATTTAACAAAAAGCATTTTCCTGTATTAAGATATTGTTTAATCATGGAAATAGCAACTTCATCAAAAATTTTCTCAATTGATTCATAACCAAATCTTTGAGCAATAGAATCAGAAATCTTTTTATATATTCTTTTTGATTTTAAAATTAAATCATATTTTTTTTGTTTCTTATGATTTAGTAATTCTTGCACTAAAACCTTTTGTTGCATTGATTCAGAATCTGCATATTTTGCAGCAACTGCAGCGGGTTCAAGGACACCTTGTCTCATAAGAATTTCATCAATATACATTTTTGATTTTTCTGAATATATTCCTGAAGGATAATCATTTATTATATCCTTATATAATTCCCTTGCTTTAGTCAAATATTTATCAGTACCATCATACATTTTCATATAAATTTCTGCTAACTTGTATTTAAAATCCTCTAAAGCAGCTGGTTTATCTGTACGATTTAGAAGTTCATGCAAAATTTGAACAGCAAACTCTGGCATTTGAGCCTTTAAAAGTCTATTTACTTTTTCTAAAGCTAAAAAAGAATCACTTGCATAATAATCCATATTTTTTTTAAGAACTTGAGATATTAATTCATATGCTTTTTCTTTTTGCTCATTTAAAACATAGACATCAAACAATTCATCTGCAACTAAGGTTGCAACTAGTAAGTCCGTTGTTTTTGTTAAAACTTCATATAATATTTTTATTGATTGATCATAATTTTTTTTATATTTATATACTTTGGCTAAATATATTTTTCCATAAGCATTTACTACTTCATTATCAAAGTTATTAATAATTATATTTGCAAAATATTTTGCTTCATCTGATTTATTTATATTAAGTTTTAATTCTACAAGAATCATATAAGCTCTTGCTAAATCACTTTCATGAATTCTTGAATCATTTATAGCTTTTTCCAACTCTTTGGAAGCTTCTAAAATAAGTCTTTTTGATTTTTTCTTTATAGCAATCTCTGAATATAAAATAATAATATCTGAATATAAAATTGGTATCTTGTTTTGTTCTTTTAAAGCATTTATTTGCTCATAAGCTTCATCAAGTCTTCCCTCTTTTGAAAAATCTCTTGCATTTTTTATTGTTTCAAAACCATCATCAATAGCTTGAATTCTTTGTTGAGATATTTGTTCTCCACTTGAATCTACAAAACCATAATAAAAGTCTTTTTTTGCATAAGAAAAAGTTACTATTAAAAGAATTAAATAAACTACTCTCAAAAATTACCTTTTTTTCTTTTTTAATTCAAAAACATAAGAGAATATTTCAGCCATGGCTTTATAAAACTCTTCTGGAATTTCTTGATCAACCTCAAGTTGGGAATATAAAGATCTTGCTAATGCAGGATTCTCAATTATTGGAATATCATTTTCTCTTGCAATATCTTTAATCTTTAAGGCCATAAAATCAATACCTTTTGCTACTACTTTTGGTGCACTATCTACTTGATTATCATACTTCATTGCAACAGCATAATGAGTAGGGTTTGTAATTACAACATCTGCACTAGGAACATCATTCATCATTCTTTTTGAATGCATTTGCATTTGTATTTTACGAATACGCCCTTTTACTTGAGGATCCCCTTCCATATTTTTAAACTCATCTTTAATTTCTTGCTTACTCATTTTCAAAGACTTAAAATAATAATGTCTCGTAAAAAAGAAGTCTATTATAGCAAAAATTATAATAATAAGTAGTATTGCTGAAAGAAAATATCCTATTAACTCTAGTATTGTATTAAAGGTTGCATAAAACTCTTTATCCATCATCTCTAAAAAAAGTTTATGTGTTAGCATCAAAACTAAAAACATCACAATTACGATAATTGTTAATTTTAAAGTTAATTTTAGAGCCTCCAAAGCCTTCTTCATACCAAAAATATTTTTTAAACCTTTTATTGGATCAAGTTTTTGAAAGTCAAGCTTTAAAGGGTTTAAAAGAAATCCAAATTGTGAAAAATTTGTTACAAATACTAAAATCATTACTAAAGCAAATAAAGGTAATAAAGCTTTTACTGCTGTCATTACTGTTGTATAGGCAATAGAATAATATACTGTTTCATTCATCTCTTCACCAATGAAACCATAAGAGAAAAGCATTAATTTTCGTATTGAATCAAAAGTAAACCCAGAAAAAAACAATAAATAAATTGAACCAAAAAAAAGAACTGCTGCCCCTGTTACTTCCATTGATTTAGGAACATTACCTTCTTTCTTGGCATCTTCTATTTTCTTATCTGTGGGTTCTTCTGTTTTTTCTTCTTCGTCTGCCATAACCTACTCAAACTTATTAATCATATAATTTGTAAAACTATCTGTAAAAACTTCCATTCCTAAAATCAAGAATATAAATATTAAAGCAAATTTTAGCTGAAAAGTAATTACAAATGGAGAAAAGGCTGGCATAGACTTTGTACCATAACCATAATAAATATCTAAAATAAATCCTATAAAAAATAAAGGAAGAGCAAAAGAGAAAGCAAAAGCAAACATCCTTTGAATCTCATCAATTGCAATTTGTATCCCATCATAGGAAAAAATATCAAAAGTCCCTAAATGAACCATTGAAAAACTTTTTACCAACATAATTATTGTTATTTCGTACATTCCCGTTTGAAAAAACAACATTAATGCAACTAAATATAAAAATCTATTAACCAAACCTGAATTCGTTCCACTTGTAGCATCAAACATACTAGCCATTGATAAAGCAGTAGCATATTCAACTAATTCTCCAATAATTCTTACTGCAGCAAATATTACATGTAAGAAAAAAGAAGCTATAAGTCCTAGTGTAACCTCAGAAATTAATGATAATATAAATCTCTCTTGAGAAAAGTCACCTTCTAATTCAACTAAAGGATATAAAAAGATAGTTAGATAAAAAGCTATTGATACCCTAAGTGTAGGATTTACAGTAGAATGATTAAAAATAGGTGGCATAAAAGAAACAAATGCTACTATTCTAGCAAAAAGAAGAAGAAAACCAAAAAAAGTTTCTTCTGAAAGCAAAGATAAAAGTTGTTCCATTACATATAATTTAAATCTTCTGCAACATCTTTATTTTCAGAAACTGCTTCTAAAATGTCACTTGAAGAGTGCTGTTGTTTTTGCTCTTTATTTTGTTCTTCATGATTATTTGAAGAGCTATTTGAATTATTCTCATCTTGCATATTAAATTCAAAGTTTACTTCCGTTGGATTATTAAAGTTTCTATTAATGGCATCCCTTAATATACTTTGATTATCTACAAAAGAGTCTAAGGTACTTGAGTTTGACATATTCATAGAAATACTTATAGCATTATCTTTATCACTTTTCATCAAAATTGCAATTTGACCTAATTGAGCAGGGAATAAATTTATTCTAAAGGCAGTAATTGGTGGCTTATAGTTTTCATACATATTTCTTGCAATATCTGACATCATACTAGACATTTGTTGATGTGCACCAACTATTCTATTTTGTATTGTTAAGGCTGTAGTTTGTGCTACAGTGATATTCACAGTAGTTTCTTTTTGAGTAGCTGTATTTGTTATATTTTCTTTTATTTGATTAGCTGTATTCTCTTCTTGTTTTATATTTTTATTTAAAGTCATTTTTTCAACAAAATTATCTCTTTGATATTTAACCTCAACATCTTTTCTTAAATTATCAGTTAAAACTTCTTTTTCTTTTGTTATAGAAATATCACTAACAGAAATATCAAGTTTTTTTGCTCCTTGTTTAATATCCTCTACACTTTTACCATCTTTAACTATTTTTAATGCTTCATTTTTATTTGATAAAATTTGATTATTAATAGAATTTTTTTGACTTCCTAAATATATATTTGTTAAAACTTCATCTTTTTTATTAAGTTGATTTACATTTTCATTTATTTTTGGATTAGAAACAGTATTCTCTTCTTTTTTTATTATTAACTTATCTTCATTTAAAGGCTTTTCTAAAGGTTTATTTTCAAGTTTTGTTTCTTCATTTTTTGGTAAAGAAGTCTTATTTTTAATTTCTTCTTTATTTAAATTTATTTTTTCTTCATTATTATTCAAAGCTTCTTTATCTAAGTTTGTTAACTTTTTTCCAGCTGATAAATCTTCAGTAGGAGTATTACTTTTTTCATCTTTGATATTTAAATTATTATTTTGAGAAGTTTTATTTTTTACTTCTTCTTTATTTTCCACATCATTATTTAACTTAGAGTCTTTATTTATTATATTTTGTTTTTCTTCTTTTTCATTTGTAGGTTCTTGTTTAATTTCTGGTTTTAAAACTTCTTTCTCTTTTTCAGTAGTACTATTTTCTTTATTTTTAAGTTCCGTAGTTAATAGTGTAGTATTTGATTCTTGAGTTTTACTACTCTTACTTTCTTCTTTTGTATCTATTTCTGTCGTGTTTTTACTTTCTAAAGTTTCAACTTTTTTATTTTCAGAAGTATCTACTTTTTTCTCTTCATTGTTCAAAATATTAGCTTCAATAGGTTTTTTTTCTAATTGAAGTTCTTTGCTCTTTTCTAGTTTATTTTCTTTTGTAGCTTCATTTGTTTTGGCACCCATATCTGAATTTATCAATTTATTTTCAGGCTTTTGGGCAGAGTTAATGTTTATTTTTTGATTTTCTTCTTCTGTGATAACTTTTTCTTTAGGGAATAAAACCTCATCCATAGAACTTTGAACTTGTTTAACTAGATTATTTTCATCAGAGCTATTACTTTCTTCTGAAACTTTAGAAGAAGAAGTTGCTGGTAAATCAACATTTTTTTTATTTGAATCAGAAACTTCTTCTTTTTTTTCTGAACTAACTTTTTTACTATGTGATTCATTTACTTTAGATGAAGCATTATTAATCATTTCATCTAACATAGATGTTTGTTTTTGGTTTACTTTATTCTCTTTATTTTCTTTATTTGAAATTTCATTATTTAGAACTTTTATATTTTTTGTACTTTCATTTTCTTTATCTGTTTTTATTTTATGTTCATTTATTTCATTATTTTTAAGTTCATTATTCTCTTGTTTTTTATTTGAAGATATTTGTTTTTTACCCTCAATTATCATTCTATCCAATAAAGAAGTTGTTTTAGGTATATTTTCAGAAGTTTTATTGAGATTATCACTTTTATCTTTTTTTGAAGATTCATCTAAAGAAGAAGATTTTTCTTTTGTAGTTTGTTCAGTAATTTCCCTATTAGATTCTTCACCTTTATTTGTATTTTCTAAGTCTTTATTTGTTTTAGTAGATTCTGTATTAGTCTTTGTTATTTCTTTTTTTATATCATTATTAGTTTTTTCTTCACTATTTTTTGATGTTTCTACATTTGTAGTAGTTTTAGAAGAAGCACTTTCTTTACTAGAAGCTAAAAGTGAATCAAATAAAGACATTCCTTCTTTTTTTGATTCTTTAGAATTATTAGTACTAGCTTTATTATCTTGTGTATCTCCAAGATTTAAAAGGCTTACTTCTTTTGTCATTTATTATGCTTTCATTATATCAATTGTTTTAACATCAATATTTTTATGAGTTGAAAATGCTGTAACATTCGCCTCATAAGAACGTCTTGCTTCCAACAAATTAACCATTTCTATTACAGGATTAATATTTGGATAAGCTACATAACCTTCTTCATTTGCATCAGGATGTGAAGGCTCAAATCGCATCACAGGATCTGAATCATCTTCTATAATTGATTTTACTCCTACACCTCTTAAATTAACTTGATTAGAATCCTTATTATTATCAAAAGAAGTTTCATTTGTTTTTTTATTTTGATTTAACATAATCTCTTGAAAAGCAACACTTTGTCTCTTATAAGGACCTCCATCCTCAGTATGAGTTGTTTTAGCATTTGCTATATTAGAACTTGTAATATTTACTCTTGTTCTTTGAGCACTCATACCAGAAACTGCAATATCATATCCATCAAAAAAACCCATTGTAAACTCCTATTTTAAACTTGCATTTTCATTATTTCTTTATAAGCATTGATTGCTTTATTTTTTACCTCTAAGCCTAACTTTAAAGATAAATCAGCCTCTTCAATTTTTTGAACAGCTTCTTGAAGATTTTTAACTTTTCCCGTTGCTATACCTTCCATAGCATCATAACCTTGCACTTGAGCATCATTTACTTCAGTTATTGCATTTTTTAGCATATCTTGAAAATTTAAATCATTTTCTTTTTGGTTTACTTGATTATTTTGTTTTGTTCCAATTGAACCAATTGAATCTGTTATAGAAGAAATATTCATTTAAAACCCTTATTTTTCATTTGAATTTTGTTTATCAACTTGACTTTGTGCATCTTGTACACCTAATTCTGCCAACATAGCTTGAATTTTATCTTCATGGTATTTTATATCAATTTCTTCCTTTTTTTTATCTAAATTAAAAAGAAGAATTAACATAGAAAGCATCATATTTGTTACACCTTTTAAAATAATAGTTACTCCTACTATTCCAAATAGCATTTCTAAAGGAGTAAAAAGGTCAGCATTAAGTACAAAAAATATAACAGTAGCAAAGAAACCTGTAGCTATATACAGTTTGAATATACCACTATTGATTAAATTTTGTGAAAATTTTTCTATTATCATAGATGTCCAATGCTAGTTAAACAATTATCAAATACCACTACTTACAAACCTACTACTTAATTTCTTTTAATAATATATCAATTACTTTTTGCAATTGTAAAGTTATATGATCATTTATAAACTCATGTGCAAAAAGTTTTCTTAATCTTGATGTTGTTGATATATTTGTCGAAGTTGAAACATTCCCTATATATTTTATCATAAAATTTGGATTTAACCTATTCTTTTGGGCTAAATTTATTAAAGATTTAGAAATTGTTTCTCCAATTTGATACTTTTTTGTGTGATTAAAACATAATAAAAGTTTTTCTTTATCTCTTGATAACATTTTCATTAATGCATAAACATCTGTTAAGGCAGAAGGGTCAGTAGTAGTTAGTGCTAATATATTATCAGAAATAGATAAAAACTCTTGAACATATTCATTTAAACCTGCTCCAGTATCAATTAAAACATAATCAAAATTATTTAATTCTTTTATATCATCTACAATTCTTGTTAAAAACATTGATGTTTTTAAGCTTGAGTATTGATATCCACTTTTCCCTGCAATCAATGAAATATTATTAAAAGGTGTTTTTGTTATTACTTCATCAATTGTATTTCTGCCTTCTATATAATCAAAAAGAGAAAGTCTTGGTCTAATATCAAAAAGAACTTGCATATTTGCAAGACCTATATCTGCATCAATTACTGCAACTTTAAAACCTCTTGATGCTAAAAGATAAGCTATATTTGCAGTAAAAGTTGATTTTCCAACCCCGCCTTTTCCTGATGTTATTGTTAAAATTTTTGATTTTGAAATTACGCTATTTTTTTTAGTTAAATTAACTAATTTACTTGCTTGAGAGGAGATAGAATTAAACAATTAAGTTATCTCCTTGCACAAGAATTATTCATAAAACAATCAATTAAATAACTAGAATCAGAAACAATTAAATCATCAGGAACATTTTGTCCAATAGAAAAATATGTAATAGATTTTTTTGTTTTATGAGAAAAAGAGATTAAGTTTCCGAAACTTCTTGTTTCATCTAGTTTAGTAAAAGTTAAATAATCAATATTTAATCTTGAATAATTAGTATATATATCTACTAAATCGCTTTGTTTTACATTTGCTGGTAATACTAAAACTTTTTCAATAGGTAACTCATGTACTTTCTGCTGATATTCATTAATCATTTCAATCTTATCAACATCATATTGACTTGAACCTGCTGTGTCAATAAAAATATAGTTACAATCTTTTAATCTAATTAAAGCTTCAACTAGCCCCTCTGGTTTTTTAACCACTTCCAAAGGAAGTCTCATAATATTCGTATATGCTTGTAGTTGCTCTATTGCCCCAACTCTAAAAGAGTCTAATGTAACAATTCCTACTTTATAGTTTTGTCCTAACTTATAAGCATAACGTGCAGCTAATTTAGCAATTGTTGTAGTTTTTCCCACTCCTGTTGGTCCAACCATCATTATAATTTTTCTTTGATGTTTTCTTAAAGGAACTTCTTGCTTAATTGGAATAATTCTTCTTAATACTAATTTAAAAAAATCATTAACCTTTTTAGGATTTGCTTTTAATGCAAAAGGTAATTGTTTTATTGTTTTCTTCATTATTGTATAAGTCATTTCTTGATCAAATTCATTTTGTTCAAATAAATTATACATATCAACAAATTCAGGAGGAATAGTTAAATCATATAACTGACTTTTAGGATCCCAAAGACTTTTTTGAACTTGTAAAATTGCATCTTGCATTTTAAGAATTTCTTCTTTAAAATCATATACTTTCGCTTCAAATCGAGGTTCTTTATTTGAGTTATTTATTGAAGATGTTATTTTCTTTGTATGGGGAATTTCTTTCTCATCATCTTCTAATGCAACAATAACTTCATACATATCTTTACTTCTATCTTTTGCGCTAGATATTTTTTTTGTAGAAATTACAATTGCTTCCTCTCCACACTCTTCTTGTGCATTTTTAAGAGCAGCAGTAGGAGTCTCACCTAAAAAAGAGAGCATATTCATCTTAATCTTCCATCTTTGTAAATTTTTTCAATCTCTCCATCTTTTCTTTTTATTCTGATATACTCATCATTTTCATAAATAACTTCACCTTCTTTTTCTATCTGAATGATACCAAAATCGAAAAGTACTGACTTTTTTTTATAGTTTTTAACATCGTCTTCACAAATAACAAAACCTTTTCTCATATAATGCGAAGCTTGATATTTATTATTTTTAAAATCTTCATAAGAAAGAGGTTTACAATATTTTTTTATTTCATTAACTTTTGTTTGTGAAATCATATTTATATTAATTACTTCATTGTAATTTATATCTTTATTTGTTATAACAACATCATAACTATAAAGTTTTGAAATAAAAAGAATTAAAAAAAGACTTTTATGCCTTAACATCGACCATTTTCCCACCATTGATTTGAGTAAGTTCTTCTACTATTTCTTTATACATTTGTTGAATAGGTTGAACAATGATTGCCAATTTCTTGTTTAATTCATATAATGACTTTAATTCCACTTCTAAATTATCTACCATTTCTCTATAGATATTTACATCAATGCCTTCATTCATTTTATTAATAATTTCTTGATTTAATTCTTGCTTATAAGAAACTATTTTTTCCATCATTTCTTGTTTTTCTTCATTTCTTGTAAGTAAAGCCTCATGTCTAGCATGTTTTATATCTTCAATGTCTTGATTTATATAATCTTTCATTTTTTTTACTAGAGTTAACATTTCATCAACAATTTTTTCAATCATAATAAATCCTTAATTTTTTCGTTCACTCAAAAAATTATATAACATATCACTTATTCCAACCATACCATTTGTTTGTCTAGATACAGCATCAGTATACATACTTTTAATAATTTCTGAACCACTACTTTCTCCAGCAAGTTTGCTATCTTTTAAAGAAATATCTAAAAGCTGTTTCATAAAAAAAGCTTCAAAATCATCACTTACTTTTCTTAAAGCTTCATCTTCAAGTTTTGAAGCATCAACATTTTTATAGTTATCTACTGGGCTCTTTTCAATCATTTTTATATCAGAAAAATTTGTATTTATATCCATGTTTTACTCCAATCTATCAAAAAAACTTTCTTCGGATAAAATATCATTTGCAGTGTCATCTGCAAAAAATCTCATTTCAACTCTTCTATTATCAGATGCTAGCTCACTTCTTGGTTGATAAGAAGAATAAGCAGCTACTTTTAAAGAACTTGGGTCAATTCTATTTTTTATTAGCTCTTTAACAACAGAAATAGACCTTAATGCTGACATATCCCAATTATCTCTAGGAATAGATGCACTTTTTAATCCTGTAGAAGCAGTATGCCCAATAATCTCGATATTAAAAGACTGAGGCATAGTTCTAATTACTCTTGCAACTTTTGCTATAAATCGTTTTGAATTTGGGTTTTTAATTTCATATTGTCCTTCTTCAAACATTATTGTAGAAGGAATATCTAAAATAAACTCATTTTGTCCTTTTTCCAATTGAATTTGTTCTGTTTCTATGGTACTTATGTCATTCATTTCATTTACTAACTCTGCAACTTGTTGCATTGTTTCTTCCATAGATTCATCATTTGAATCTGTATCATCATCAGAAGAATTACTTGTTTCAGTAGAATATTTTTCTGATTGCGTCTGAATATCAGTTGAAGCATCAATAAATCCCATTGCTTTTTTCATAATATCAAAGTACTCTTCAACTTTCTTTTTATCCATAACTGCCATAGATAATAATAAAATAAAAAAAGTTAATAGTAATGACATTAAATCACCAAATTGTACAAGCCAACCTGGTAAACATTTAGGACATTCTGGACACTTTTTTTCAGCCATTTATATTACTCTTCTTCCCCATCAACTAAAATTGAATTTAATTGCATCTTAATATTACCTATTGATTCTTCTGCAGCAATCATTGAAGTACCTAATATAATTACTTCACATGACTCTACTTCTTTTGAATGTTTCTGAGAAAGCTTACTTTCAATTAGACCCGCAAATAAAGTACCAATTAAAGCTCCATACATAGTTGTTAATAAAGCAACTGCCATTGCTGGTCCAACTGAAGCAGGGTCTGATAAATTTGCTAACATTGCAACAAGTCCAACTAATGTACCAATCATCCCCATAGAACCTGCCGTACCACCAATATTTGCAAACATTTTAAGCATAATATTATGTCTTTTTTCCATATAATCAAGTTTAGTTTGTAATAAAGGAGTTAATGTTTCTGCTTTTGTTCCATCTACAAGTAATTGAAATGCTTCTTTAAAAAAAGGATTAGTTTCTTCTAAAACTTTTTGTTCAATATGCATTACACCATGCTTCTTAATTTCAGTTGCATAAAAAGTAATTTTTTCAATAAGTTCAGGTAAAGGTTCAAATGGTACTTCATTTAAAGCAACTTTCATTGCAGGTCCCATTCTTTTTAAGTCTGCACCCTCAAATTGTCCTGCTGTAACAGCTAAAGTCCCTCCAATTACTATAATTACGGAAGGAATATCAATATAAGGGCCAAAACCTACACCACCTAAAACAATGGCTAAGGAAACCATTCCCCAACCTGCTGCTAATCCACCTGCTGTACTCTTATCCATATTATGATAACCCTATTTGACTTATTCTTGATGCACTATCACCAATATTTTTTATTTTTAAACCAAATTTTCCTTCCACAATAACAGCTTCTCCTTCTCCAATTTTAACACCATTTACTAAAATATCTAAAGGTTCATTTACCATTTGTTCTAATTCAATAATCTCTCCAATATCCCATCTAAGAATATCTTTTAGTAAAAAATTTTTAGTTCCTAATCTTACACTAAGTTTAAGTCTTATATTAAAAAGTAGTTGAAGATTTTCTGCTGAATCTTCTGATAATAAAGAACTTATACTAGATACACTAGAACCTAAATTTGAACTTACTGCTGAAGGATTACTTGAACTACTTGTTGAAGCCTGTGAAGATGATGAAGAATCAACATCTTCATATCCCGTAATTGCTGATAAATAAGGTAATATTATTTCATCTAATCCTAAATAAATAGGTAATTTTTCACCATCCAATGATAAATCAAAATAAAATAGATTTTCACTAGAATCAATATCTTTAATAGCCTTTATTGATGAGCCTGCAAGCTCAGATTTTATTGAAGAAACATCATTAAAGCCTTGTGCATTTACAGTAGTACAAAAACTTCCACAAACATTTGAAATAATTTCATTTACAGCATCTGCTATTTCATCATCTATATGTTCTTTTAAATCTCCCATTCCTCCCAGCATAAAAAATTCAAATTTTGTTGCTGTTAAAGAAGGAATGAAAAAATTCCAAGTAGAAGAGATACTTGAAAATTCAAACTTTACTGAAATCTCAATACATTGAGAATCTTCAATTTCATCAAGGTCTACTTTTGATACTGTATCAATTGCTGTGCTTTTTGAAAGCAATTGTTCCAAAGTATTTGATAATTCATCTTTTAAAAAATTTGATAAGTCTGATGCCAAAAAAAATCCCTTTATTTTTATTAATTATTTTGCTGGTCTTGTAAAGATTCTAACATATGAGCTTTTATTTTCATCATATCTTCTGTTGGGTATTTATACTCTGCATCACCTCTTGTAACCTTAACAAAAAAATCTCTTGAGTTTTTGTTATAACCAAATTTTACATTATCTAAGATAACTTCGTTTTTTTCGATTTCTTGAGTATTTCCTTGAACTTTTTTATACTCATCATCTTGTACTGTCTTATGTTTCTCATCAACTTCTTGGACAGTTCTAATTTTTTCTACATGATTACTTTTTGCATTATCCATTTCAGCTATTCTACCTAGTTCCATAAGAGCCTCCTTGAAAAGTATAGAATTATAATTATTATATCAAAAAAATATTAAATTTTATGAAGAATGTTAAAAAATAGAAAAAATTATATTTAGACTAGAGAGTTTCTAATAACTCGTCAAGGTCTATTATTTTAAAATCTATTAAAGAATTACTATAGGGTTTAGTAAAATACTGACTAGAACTATTTAATTTTAGTTCTTGAATTAATTGAATACCACTTAAAAAATCAGCATCTTTATCTTTTAATATTGCCTTAATTAATGCAATCTGTAGTAGAGCCTCATTATATTTACCATCCTCTAATTGAGCAGATACAATCAAATACATAGTAAATTTGTCTTCTAGCTTATACTCTTTTTGTAAAGTTTGCAATATTTTTAAGCTCTCTTTTGGATTATTATTATATAACTCATTAAAAGCTTTTATTCTTAAATAAGAAGGACTATTATCATCTTTTAAAGTTAAATCAGCCTTATGAAAAAGACCTATTGCCTTTAATAAATCAATATAATATTTTGTTACTACAATGGGTCCTTTTAAAAAATTCCCATTAATTTTCAAAGGTATTGTATCTTGAAGTCTTGCAAAATAATTATAATCATTTTCCCCTTCTCTTTTTAATGTTGCTTTCATTAAATATATTAAAGGATCTTTATAATGTTCAGTAAACAAAGGATGGTCTAAGGATAAGTTATTTTCTTCTAATTTATCTAA
This sequence comes from Halarcobacter mediterraneus, assembly GCF_004116625.1. NCBI lineage: Bacteria > Pseudomonadati > Campylobacterota > Epsilonproteobacteria > Campylobacterales > Arcobacteraceae > Halarcobacter > Halarcobacter mediterraneus. Next base: position 146,399 of record NZ_NXIE01000005.1, on the reverse strand, counting down.
ATAATCTAAAGCCTTAAAAAATATTGTATTTTTATAATTTAATGGATCAAAAACTACTGATGCTTTTTTACTCAAAAACAAAGAATATATTCTCTGTCCAAAATATTTATACATTCCATTTTTAGATTGAATATTTTGTAAAATATACTCTTTATCATTTATTCTTTTATTAGTTATTTCTGCTGTAATTAAAGTCATTACAGAATAAAGTTTATTTCCTGGATTTAGTTTATATGCTTTTGAAAAGTACTTATAAGCATTATGAAAATCACTGATTTGAGCATAACACAGAGCTAAATTATAATAAATATAAGAGTTTGAATCTTCTTTTATAAAAGATTTCATTTTATTTACTCTTATTATTGGGTCTTCTTTGATTATATCAATAAATTTTGCATTGTATTTAACCATTTCTTCCAAACTTTCTACACTTTGTTTGTCTTTAAATACAAAACCTTTTGAAATATCATATAAAACTTCTTGCTTATCAGAAAAAACAAAAGGAGCAAAATAAAAGAGAAAATCAATCTTTCTTTCTTCACTAAAATTTGTAATAAAACTCAAATATTCCTTTGTTGTATATTTATTTTTATTAAAAAATATTTTTAAAGGGTGTTCTTGATTTATTTTAAAACTTGATTTAACTTTTTCAACTTCTTTTAGTCTTTCTAATAATTTTGCTATTTCATTTGCTTTTAAGTCTCTATAAATCATTAGCCACAAAATCAAATCAATTTTAGTTTGATTAAGAGTATTTTTCTTTGCACTTTCTAAATACCTTTCTGCACTTTTAAAGTCATTTAGTTTTAAATATAACATTGCTTTTTTTAGATACATTGGAAATTGCATTGTGTCTAAAACTTTTAGTGCTTTCTCATAATCTTTTAAGAGAATTAGACTATCTGCAACTAATCTTTTTGAGTGCTCAGTTAAATTAGAAAACTTTTTTGTTATATCAATAATTGTTTCTAGATATTTTCTATCTTTCTTTATTAAATATAAATAATAACTGGCAGAAATGTATGAATATGTATTTGAGAAAGAGGCTTCTTTATAATCATAGATATTATTCAAGTACAATAAAGCATTATCAATTTGATTAAGTTTATAATAGGCTATTCCTATATTTAAAAACGATGGTATTTTAAGTAGTTTTGAAGTCTTTTTAAAACTTTCTATAGCTTCTTCATACTCTTCTTTTTCTAAGAGTAATATTGCTTTATTAAATTCTACTTGAAGCTCAAATTTTTCTTGATTTTCTTTTAATTTATTATACTTAAATAGTATCTCAGGTTCAGAATTAAGATTCTTTTCCTCTTGTGAAAAAGATATAATTGGTAAAAAAACAGTAAATATACTTATAAATAATATCTTTTTCAAAAAAGTTCCTAAACCATTGTATTTACTTGAGCATATAACTCTTCCGTTCTTTTTTCTAAATGCTCAACTTGATGTTTTAATTCTGCATTCTCTAATCGTAACTTTTGTAAATCATCTCTTGCTACTTGTAAAGAGTCTTGTGAGTTTTTTAAAGTTCCAGCACTAACTTTTACTTGTTTTTCATATCTCTCAATTACTTCTTCTAGTTTTTTATTTTCTTCTTCCATCATATTTTTTTCTTCATTAAGTTTTCTATATAAAGACTTATAAACATTTGTACTTGAAAAAAAGTATAAAAGTAATATTCCTAAGATGGCAAGTAGTAAAAAGTTATCCAATTTTATCCTCTTAAAGTTGTTGTTTTTTGTATAAAAGAGTCTAAACTCTTTTATACTTATCGTTTTAAGTTAATTAAAGTATTTAATAACTCATCAGAAGTTGTAATAGATTTTGCATTAGCTTCAAATGCCCTTTGAAATACCATCAAGTTAACTAAACTTTCACTTAAGTCTGCTGTAGATAATTCTAAAGTCTTATTTTCAATCTTACCAGTGTTTTCATTGTTTTTACTGTATATAGGATCACCAGATTCATTGGTTTTTGCATAATTATTATCTCCAACTGGTTCTAGTCCTCTATTATTATTGAATAAAGATAGAGATATTTGTCCTATTGCAAATGAAGCTCCATCTTGTTTCATAGTGATTAGTCCAGTACTATCAACAGAAAACTCTCCAAAGGCAGAATCAGAAATTCCTAAAGCATCAAGTTTTAGTTGAAGTGAATCTTGTGTTGAAGTTTGGTTTATAGTTGTTACCATCTGAATAAATTCAGCACCAGCTCCCTGTCTTCCACTATAATCATTGTTTTTATCTCTTGGAGTATAATTAGCAATTGTTAAAAGAGGTCCTCCACTATCAGTTGCTGCATTATCAGATATCTTTAAAGAACCACTAAATTCAACATCATAGTTTTCATCTTTGGTTTCTATTACCAAGTTTCCATTTATATTTTTAGCTACCACATAATCTGATAACTGAAAAGAACTATTTGCTACACTTGTTCCATCATCTTGAAAATATTCTGTTTGAGGGTTATTTATAGCATCAACTATATCATCAACTGTTGTGGCATCATTAACAAATATTGATAAAGGAGTAGCAGGACTTGTTGTATTATCTCCAGGTACTGGTATAATTTTATCTAATTCTTTATCATAAATTGTCATACCATAAAGAAAATCTTGAGCTGTTAAAGCCCCTGAAGTAGTATTAGGATTATCTAAACCTAAATCAGCAAGAGTATAAACATCTTGTTGTTTTCCTGAAATAGCTCTAGCTAAAGCATCTCTAGCACTATTTAAGGCTCCAACTCCTTCTCCAGCATTTGCTGCTGATGAAGTTTGAAAACCTCCTGCAACTTTATTATTATTTCCTATTTCTTCCCCTACTTCTGATATATCAAAACTTACTCCAGGGATTAAAGATTCAATTTGAATAATACCTTTTATCATATCACTATCTTTTGTAGATAGCTTAAAAATATCATCATCTTCTAAAACATCATCATTTGTTCCACCTGTTTCACTTACCATATAAGCTCTTAAACCAGGAACCTCTTCTGATATCTTATCTGCTAAGGCTTTATAAGTTGCTATTCTACTTGCAACTAAATTATCAGCATCTGCATATGTTGTTGATCCTGAAGCATCATCGGCTGCTGTATTTCCATCTCCATCTATATCATAAGTTGCTGTTACTGATACAAATTCTTGTGAAATCTTTTCTCCATCAATATAAACATAAATACTATCTCCATCTTTTGAAATGGCTCCACTATCTGTTCCACCTAAAGAATCAAAAGATTTAAAGTTTATTTGTGATACCTGTGAAGTTGAGCTTGCACTTCCTACATATGGATCATCTTGTAGTTTTTGTAGCCATGAAGCATAGTTTGCCACTAAGTTTTCAATATCTGTAACTTTTGCAGCTTTTGTTTTTGCTCCAGCTCCAGTAAATACTGTACTAGAATCTGCTCTTGCTGTTTTATTATAGTCTGTTGCTTTTGCTGTTATTGTCTCTACTTGACTTGCATATTTTATTACTTTTGAAGACAATAATTTTGTATAATCATCTGTTATTCTTTTATTATTTGGGTCCGTTGAAATTACATCTTTATCAGTATCTATTACTCTCATAGCCCATCCTTGGACTTCATTTCCAGCAGCATCTTGTAGGGTTCCATTATCACCCATTCTAAAGTTTCCTGCTCTAGTGTAATAGTTTTCTCCACTTCCACTTGAAGTAGTATTTTTTACTGTAAAGAATCCATCTCCACTTATGGCAACATCATAGTTTACCCCTGTGGTTTTTAGATTACCTTGAACATATAGTTTCTCTGCATCTAATATTTTAGACCCTTTACCAATTCTATCTTGATACATTTGGTCTGCAAAAGATATTCTTGAAGATTTATATCCTACTGTATTTACATTTGCTATATTATGAGATTCATTGTCTAACGCTGTTTGATGTGACGATAACCCTGATATCCCTGTCCATAATGCTCCGATCATGATTTATCCTTTAGATAAATTTTTAAACACTTTTACATGTTCAAATATTAATATTTGAAAAAATACTAATATTTAAACACTAAGTTAAAGACTTATGTCTTTAACTGAATAGCTGTTTTTAAAAATTCATCAGATGTTGTAATAGATTTAGAACTTCCTTCAAATGCCCTTTGGAAAACCATCAAGTCAACTAAACTTTCTCCAAAATCACTATTACTAAGTTCCAAATTATTTCCGATTAATTTGTTTATTTTACTTGCATTTACAGGCTCACCTGTTTCATTAGAAGAAGTATATAATCTGTCTCCTTTTGGATCTAATCCATTTTCATTTGCAAAGTAAGCAGTTTCTAATTTACCTAATAAAAATTTACTATCTCCATCTTTAGCATAGATGTTTCCATCTTCAATAGATAATTCTCCAAAAACATCTTCAACTACATTTAAATTATCTAATCTAAGTTGCATAGATGAAATTCCTGTTAAAGCTGCATCTGAATTTGATATAGTATGAGTCATTTCTAAAAATTTAGCATTTGCTGTTTCAAGTGAATTTTTTAAAGCTTGTCTTGCACTATCTAACATACCTATCCCTGAACCTAAGCTTGGAGCAATGGTTTCATTTATTGCAGGGGCATTATTATTCACTGCTGCTTGTGTTATACTAAAAGTTTCTCCTGGGATTAAAGAATCAATAGTTACTAAACCTGTATCATCAACACTTGCACTTAAACCTGAAACTGCTGAAATTTTATCAGCAAAAAGATTCATTGTAGTCTCAGTATCTATCTCAAAATTTTGTCTTATTTTTTCACCATTAATTGTTACTTCAATATAATCTTCTTCATTTTGAAGTTCACTTAAAAAACTTGAATATTCAATTTGATTTTGTTGTGAAGTTGAAGCTACACTAGTAGCTTCTGGATTTGTCGAATATAATTCAAGTATTTCACTATAATTTGCAATAGAAGCTCGCACATCTGAGATAACTGCACTTCTATCTTTATATCCATTTCCTGAAGTTCCAGTTTCTGTAGCACTTTGTAAATAATCTGTTGACTTTGCATTTATTGTTTCAGAAAAATTATTTGTTGTGATTGCTTTTGCAACAAGGTCTACACTATAACTATTATCAAATTCTGTTGTATCATCAGAACTAACCAAATTTGTAACTGTTGAAGAAGAACCATAAACTAAAAGATCATCTACTGTTCTTAAAGTTCCATCTGATGAAAGTTTAAAGTTTCCTGCTCTTGTATAATAAGTTTCATTTGTATTTGGGTCATTTACAATAAAAAAGCCTTTTCCTTCAATGGCAACATCAAGAGGTAACCCTGTATTTTTTAAGCCACCTTGAGAAAAGTCTTTTTCTACACCTTGTACCGCTACACCTTTTCCATATCTAGATTCGTACATCATATCTTCAAAAGTGATTCTATCCGACTTGTGACCAATTGTATTTGTATTTGCAATATTATTTGATTGAGTACTTAAAGCTTTTTCGAAAGCACTTAATCCACTAATACCATTCCATAAACCACTAATCATAACTTTCCTTTTTATAAATTAGTAAATTTTTACTATTTCTTCATATTTTAAATTTGTAACATTTGGAGAATAAATTTCATCAGTACCTGCATATCCATATTTACTTTCTGTTACTTCTAATCCATTTACATCTTTTGTATATGTAGGGTTTTTAATTTTTCCAGCGGCATCTGTAATTATTATTTTACCTTCATTATCTACAGCAAACATACCACTTGCATCAAGTTTTATATAATATTCACTTAAAGTTCCATCAGAGTTTTTTATTTGCCCTGTTTGGGGGTCATAATCAATTTCTTTTCCAGTTTCTATATCAACTGCATTATCTTTAAAACCCATTAATTCATAACTTTCTAAGTTTGTAACTCCATCAGCAATACTAACCGTACCAATATGAAAAGAAGCTCTTACTTTTTCAGTAATAGTATTTCCATTTTCATCTTCTAGAGGATTTCCTTCATCATCTTTAATAGGTACATCAACAACTGCATCTACTTTTTTACCCATAAAACCCATTGCATTTGTTAAACTCATATTTGCAATTGATGTTTTTAATGATTCCATTGCATTAGTCATTTGTAAGTTTGTTTCCATTGTTGACATTTGCATTTGAGTTTGTAACATCTGATTTGAATCCATAGGAGAAGTAGGATCTTGAAGCTTTAATTCTTGTAACATTAGTTTTAAAAAGTCTTCATTTGAAAGTTTATCATTACTGACACTTGCTGTATAAGCTGTACCATTTTCTGTTAAAGCGGTAGAAGTACTAACACCATCTGTTGTAGTAGCCATTGTTAAATCTCCTAAAATAATTTTTCATCAAAGAAATATCTTACGACATTATCTGAATCCATTGCCTCTTGAACTCTTACAGCAAGTTTTTCATCAATTACTATAATATCGCCTGTTCCAACAATTCTTTTATTAACATAAATATCACCACCAGAACCAGCTTGTTTATCTAAAGATAAGATATCACCTTCTGATAATTCTAAAAACTCTTTTACAGTAATATTTGCATTACCAAGCATTACATCAACTGTAATTTCTGTATCTACGAGTAAGTCATAATCTCTTTCACTAATTTCCATCATTACACTTTTTATGATTAAATTACTAAATTATATCACAAAAAGTCACTAAAGAAGATTATATATGTAAAATATTAGAATAAAATTGAGTGTATTTTATATTACATTATCTAAAGATTCAAGCATAGTATTAACTTTTGCTTCAATATTTCCATCAAAATTTCCAAGATCACTTGCAATAACTACGCCACCTGCTGTAACATTTACATCTTCTACTAATTCAATAAATGTATCTAAGTTAAGTTGGTCTTTTAAAACCTGATAATCTTTAGGATTGAGATGAATTTTTATTTTAGAAGCATTTTTTACTTTTTCAAGTAAATGGGAGATTGTTTGTTTTGCGATTGCTGAAGAGTTTTCCCCTATTTCTATTGCAATTATTTTTTGAGCTATAGAAATTGAAGTTTTTAAAATTTTTGTTTCCATTTGAAAAGTTGCTTGTTCGAAGAAATTTGCATAATTCTTTAAGTCTTTTATTGCTTGAACAACTTGTGCATCAATTTCTTTTGTACTCATTCCATTATTTTCTATATTAGTAATTTTTTGATTTACCTCTTGCATTTGAGTACTTAAGGTTTTTATTTCACCTAAAATATTATCTAATTCTAAACTAGGATTCGGATGATTTGCAGATTGAGGTATTGGAGCAGGAGCATAAACTTGTTCTGTTTCCCCTTCATTATTTTTTATAAAAGTTCCTAATTGATAATTTTCAATTTCATCATTTTTTGAAATTACTTTTGCTGTCGAATATACATTATTTCTATTCATTAGTCGTCATCCATATCTCTATCAATTGCACCTTCTTCAATCATTTTTTGTGCAACATCAAGCATTTTTCTTTGGGCAGCCTCAATATCTTTAATTTTAACTTTTGTAAGCATTTCAAACTCTTCTCTAAATCTATCACTAGCTCTTTGTGACATAGCACTTGTAATTTTAGTCATATCATCTTCTGTTGCATTTTTCATAGCAACTGCAACATCAGCAGTATCAACATTTTGTAAAATTTTCATTACATATTCAGAATCTAAGTTTAGTAAATCTTCGAATACAAACATATTTTCTTTAATTTTTGTTGCAAGTGAAGTATCTACCCCATTAATATTTTTAAGTATATCTTGTGATTTAGGACCTAATCTATTTAACATATCTGCAACAACTTTTACACCACCAACATCAACAATAGATGATAAAAGTGATTCTAGTTTCTTTTCTAATACTACAGAAATTGTTCTTACAACATCTGGAGAAACATCTTTAATTGTTGCCATTTGCATAGTTACTTTAACTTTTACATCTTCATCTAATTGCATTAAAACTTCTGCAGCTTTAGGAGGTTCTAGATGGGATAAAATTACAGCTATTGTTTGAGGAGATTCATCTTTAATAAAGTCTGCTAACTGTTTAGGATTTATAGCATCTAAATAAGCAAAAGATTGAGCTGCAAGTTTCATTCTTGATAGTTTGGCTAAAACTTCGTCTGCTTCACCTTTTCCTAAAGACTTGTATAAAATATCTTTAGCATAATCATATCCACCAGAACTAATAAAGTTTTTTGATCTTGTAAATAAATGAAATTCATCTAAGATAGCTAAAGAAATATCTTTATCAATTGAATTTATCATAGTGATTTGTGTTGATATATCTTCAACTATATTTTTAGGTAAATGTTGAAAAATCTTTACAGTTGCCTCTTCTCCAATAAGGACACAAAAATGTGCAACCTTATCAAGCATTGACATACCTTTTAAAATATCTTGTTCTTCTGCCATTACTTCTTCTTATCTGATTTAAATTTTCCACTTCCTTCGCTTAATAATAATTCTATCATTCTAGCTATTTCTTGTGGATTATTGTTTATTTCTTTATCTAAAGACTCTATCAGTACCTCATATCTAGCAGCACTTTCTTCATCAAGTCCTTCGATATTATTCATTATTTGACTTTTTACTTTTGCTTTTAATCTACCTTTTGCAGTATTTGAGTCAAATTCATCTTCATAATCTCCCATAAATTTATTCATAAATTCATCATCTATAGGATTACCATCTTCATCTACTTTTTTCTTACCTTTATTTTCATCTCCTAAAATTACAACATCATTATTTACAATAAACTTTTTATAAAAAACAAATAATAAAATTGCTGCAATTAGATACTGGAAATATTCACTAAACTCTTTAAGTACTGCTTTTACAACAGATAAGGTACTCATTGAACTACCCATTGAATCTTCACTAACAATAGGATTACCATTTTCATCTAGCTTAACATTTGGATCTTTCATTGTAACAAATTTAAATGCTTTTACTGCAATTTTATCTCCCCTTTTTGCACTAAAACCAATAGTTTCTTGAACAATTGACTCAATTGAAGCTACAAATTCTTCTCTATTTTCATTGTTTTCAAATACTGAAGAATCAAAAGTTACAGCGGCACTTACTTTTTTTACAGAAGAATAATTATTGTTTTTCTCATCTATTACTCTTTTTGATATTTCATAGTTTGTTATACTTTTTGTGCTTTCACTATTTGATTGTGTACCACCATCTCCTTCTACATTATCAGGAACTTGAATATTATTCTCTACACCAGCTGTTCCTCCTGGTAATTTATTACCACCTATAGAACTTGCTGTATTTTCAGTAGTTTGTTGACTTCTTATTGTTCCTTCTGGCTCGTATATCTCTTCTTGAACATGTATTTTTTTAAAATCAAGTTCCATTGTAACTCTAGCAACAACTCTTCCTACACCAACAACTGGTTCCAAAAGTTCTACTATCTTTTTTTCATACTCTTTTTCTATTTTTTGTTTATATTTATTTTGAGTCAATGATTTTTCATTTTCAATATCATCATTTGACATTTGTAATAAAGAACCATCTTGATCTATAAGTTTTATATTTTCAATTTTCAAATCAGGGACAGCAGATGCTACAAAGTTTTTAATCCCATCAATTTGTTTTTGGGTTAAAAAAACACCTGGCTTCAATGATAAAACAGCAGATGCAGTTGGTTCAGTCTTTCTTTCAGTAAATATTGTATTCTTAGGAATTGCAATTTTAACACTAGCACTTAAAACGCCAGATAAGGATTCTAGTGACCTTGACAATTCTCCTTCTGTTGCTCTTAAAAATTTTACATTGTTTTCAAAATTAGTAGTTCCTAATGAAGACTTCTCAAAAATTTCCCAACCCACATGTTTACTTGAAGAAGCTTCACTAGTAACAAGTTTTATTTTGGCTATATTGATAAACTCTTTTGAAGTTTTTAAAGTTAAAGAATTCCCACTTCCAATGACTGCAAAAGGTACTCCAGAAGCTTCAAGTTCATTACTTGCCATCATCACTTGATTTTTAGTCAAATTACTTGCTATTGTATAATTTAGTTTTTTATCTTGAGCTTTCACATTTGAATAGATTAATAATCCAACTAGCAGCACAAATAAAATAGAAAAACCTCCAATGATAACAGCTCTTTGTGCAGCATTTAAATTGTTTATAAACTTTAAAAGTTGGTCCATATACCTAAAATCCTAAATTAATTTTTTTGTGATGATTCTATTACTGATTTAAATAACCTTGAATCTTTTTTTATTGATGACTGTAAGGCATCAAACATAATTTTATTTTTTGACATCTCACTCATTTGTCTGTCCATACTAACATTATTGCCATCATTTTGCTCTTTTAGACCTTCTACTTCTATAAGTCTTGGTTGATTATTTTTTTTTGTTGGCTCAAAACCTGTCATATGTTTTGAATTTGTTGTATATAAAGGTAAATCTTTTTCCTTTTTTACTTTTCCTATTTCGTCTTCAAAAACTAAGTCTTTTGTTTTATATCCAGGTGTATTTACATTAGCTATATTACTAGAAATGACATTTTGTCTATCTCCTCTAAAGCTTAGTTGATTAAATAATAGTCCTGTTACTTCACTAGCTTGCATTAGTTAGTTGTATCTCCAATTTTTTGAATAAGTTTTTCATTCATTTCACTCTGAGCTTGAATAGCTTTCTGAGCTTGTTCTAATCTTCTTTGGGCATCAATTAAACCTACCATAGAAGAAACACTATTTACATTAGACTTTTCTAAAGAACCTTGCATTAATTGTCTTTCATTATTCTCAAGGACTTCAACAAAAGCATTTTCTTCTTTTAATTTATAAGTGTTATCTTTATATTTTTTTAAATCATTATAATCAATTCTTGATACTGAAATTAAATTTTGGAAATTTTCTTCTTCTAAAGCAATTGGTTCATTATCATTTGATAAAACTGCTTGACCATTTGAATCAACTAATATTCCATTTAAGTTTTTAAAGGAACCATCTCTTGTATAAAGGATATCCCCATTTTCCCCTTGAACTTTAAAAAAACTGTCACTTTCACTCAAAGAAAAATCTAAAGCATTTCCAGTAGTAACAATAGGGCCCATTTGTTGGTCAATATAATTTGTATCCATTTTAGGAATAGTATTTACTATTTCGTTTATTTTTGTAGGATCAAAACCATCTCTTTGAGCTCTGTACATATAGTAATTAAAAGAACCTTCTGCGGTTCCTTCTTGTTTAAAACCAACTGTATTTACATTTGCCAAATTATTAGAGATAACATCAATTCTATTAATTTGATTAACCATTGATGCTACTAAAGGATACTTTGCCATTTTTCTTCCTTATTTATTAAACTCTGCAATTAAAGCTTCTAAATCATCATCCCCAACTAAATCACCAGTTGAAGAATCCCCATGTATATGTTTTGCTACAGCAATTTCATCATGTTGTCCTTCGTCTTCAAACAAGTTGTTTAAATATACTGACAATTTTCTAATTACAGACATTACTCTTTCTATTTTTTGTCTATTAATATCATGATATTGCATTAGTTCCATTGCTTGAAAAATTTCCATATTTCCATTTTCAAGTTTGCCATTAATATCTGAAATAAAATTTCCCATTTTTTGTGCTTGTTCAAGATTTTGTTTAAAAGCTTCTATATTCGGAAATTTATTATTTAATGAAGTTAACATTGCTGTTTGCTTTTCATTAAAAGATGCTAATTCTTTAACATCATTTTGAATATTATTGTTATAATCTAATATATTACTTAAAACATCAAAAATTTTGGTAGCTTTTTCTTCAGAATCATTTGCAACTTGACTTAACTGATTAACAACTTTTGTATCTTGTTCTACAGGCAAAGGAAATACTCCACTATTGATTTTATGATCTAGATCTTCTTCAGAGTTTTGTATCTCTTCATTTGCAACTATAGGTGTAGAATCTTCTGTGGTTTCTACTGAAGTTTCTTCTATACCTTCAATAGAAGCTAAGATATCATCAATATTACTTTCTGTTGGCTCTGAATTAGATTCATTTACTAAAGTAGGTTCTTCTTCAATATTCTCTGTAGGAATAGATTCTATTTGATTTAAAATCTCATCTACACTTTTTTCATCTTCCTCAAAAGAAGGTTCTTCTTCATTTTTTTCTTGGACTTCTTCTTGACTTTCATTTTGAACTTCTTCTTTCTCAAAACTATTTACAATATCATCTATTGATTCTTCTTCTGAAGAGTCTTTATCATTTATTATATCTTCAGTTTCAGATATAAGATCATTTATATCATCTTCAGACATACTCTTTTGAGGAGTTTCTTCTACTTTTTCATTTGAGTTTTCTTCTGAACTCTCTTCTTTAGAACTATCCTCTCCAAAATCTAAACCATTCATTAGAGATTCAATTTCTTCTTGACTCATACTCATTCTAAACCCTTTAGTTGAATATTATTTAAAATTATTTTAAAACTCCATCAAGCTTCTCTTTTAAAACTTGTGCATTAAATGGCTTAACAATATAATTATTTACACCTGCTTTAAGTGCTGTAATAACTTCCCCTTTACCACCTTCTGTTGTAATCATAATAATAGGAACTTTTTGATGATTCCCTTCCGATCTAACTTTTTTAACTAATTCTAATCCATTCATATTAGGCATATTCCAATCTGTTAAAATTATGTCATATTGCCCTTCAGTTAAAAGTTTCCATGCCTTTACCCCATCTTCTGCTTCATCAAAATCTTCTTTTGCAAATCCTAACTGCATAACAACATTTCCAATAATTCTTCTCATTGTTGAACTATCATCAACTATCAAAATTTTCATATCTCTACCCTTATTAAACTATATTCAAATCTAATCATTATATAAAATTTGTTTTAAATTTACACTTAATAATAAAAAAAAGCTTAAGATAATTTATCTAATTTTAAAAGTTCTTTAAATATAATATTCTAATATTACTTTATTAATAAGGATTACCATGATAAGAGGTTTATATACGGCTGCAACTGGAATGAATTCTATGCAACATCAAATTGATGTTACTTCAAATAATATCTCAAATGTAAATACTCTTGGATTTAAGCAAGATAGAGCTGAATTTCAAGATTTAATGTATGAAAGTTTAAATTACACTGCTGGACAAACTTCAGAAATCACAAGAAACCCTACAGGCATGGATGTGGGACTTGGGGTAAGAGTATCAGGTATTCAAAAAAACTTTTTTGAAGGTGATTTAAAACAAACATCAAATGATCTTGATATTGCAATTGAAGGAGAAGGTTTCTTTCAAATAACATTACCAACAGGTGAGATTGCATATACAAGAAATGGTGCGTTTAAACTAGATGAAGAAGGAAATATTGTAAATGGAAATGGGTATGCTTTAGAACCACAAATTACTGTTCCTGAAAATTTAACTAAAATTTCTATAGGAACTGATGGTATTGTTACAGCAACTGATCCTCAAACAGAAGAGAGTGTGGAATTAGGTCAAATTACTATTGCAGACTTTATCAATCCAGCAGGATTAACTCCAATAGGAGAATCATTATTTAGAGCATCTGATGCTTCTGGAGACCCTGTAGAAGGCAATCCTACAGAAGACCAATTTGGTTCACTAAGACAAGGAATGGTAGAATTATCAAATGTAAAACTTGTTAATGAAATGGTTGATTTGATTACAGCACAAAGAGCATATGAAGCAAACTCAAAAGCTATAACAACAACAGATAGTATGCTTGATACTGTAAATAATTTAAAAAGATAATATTTAATTTAATTGCTTTATGGATTTAGAAAAACTAAAAAAACTAAGAGAAGAAAATTTTTCAAAACATAAAAAGAAAAAAAGGGAATATTACTTAAAAAGTAAGAATAAGGATATTCAAGCAAAATATAAAGACTATAAAGCTATTGATTATTCTAAAGAGCTAAATGACGAAAACTTTGAAGAAAATATAAAGCTAATTGCGAAAAAACAAAAAGCCCATATAGAAGATAGAAAAGAACAAATAATTCATAAAATAAAAGAGTATAGACAGAAGAAAAAAGAGTACTATAAAAAAAATAAAGAAGAGCGTCTTGAATATGACAAAGCGTATAGGGAAAGAAAAAAAGAAAAACTAAAAGAATACAGAAGAGAATATTATAAAAAAAATAAAGAAAAAATACTTGAAAGACAAAGAGAAAAAAGAAAAAAATTAAATGAAAAAGAGTAACAATGGCAGAAAAAACTGATGAAGAAATAATTGAGGAATTAGGTTTAGAGCAAAATGCTACTAAACAAGAAGAAATTGGTAAAAATGAAGAAGTTGATGACTCTTTAGAACCAATGAATGAATCCTCACAAACTGAAGAAGAACTGGAGATATCAGAAGAAAAGCAAGAAGAAAATAATCAAACTATCGAAAATGAAGATTTTGAAGATGCTCCCATACAAAAGAAGCAGTCAAAACTTTTTAGAGTACTAATAGGGGTTATTGCTTCTCTTTCTGTTGTTTTAACCATTGGAATCATATTGTATCTTACAGGTTTCTTTGAAGAAGAGACAAAAATAGAACAAAAAAAAGTTGCTCCTATAGAAGTAAATAAAAAAGATGACTCAGTAAATATTGAAGAAATTGATAAAAATAAACTTAATAAAAAACTACAAATGCTTACTAAAACTGAGATTATGAATAAAGAAGAATTAGAAGCTGAAGAAAAAAGAATTGCTGAAGAAAAAAGAAAAGAAGAAGAAGCAAAGAAAAAAGCTATTGAAGAAGAAAAAAGAAAAGAAGAAGAAAAAATAAAGCAAGAGAAAGAAGCTTTAGAAAAAGAGAAAGAACTTCTAGCACAAAGACAAGAATTAATAAAAAAAGAACAAGAAGATTTTATTAAATTTCAAGAAGAAATAAAAAAAGAGTTTGAACTACAAAAAGAACAACTTTTAGAAGAAATAGAAAAACAAAAAAACACTGCTGATACTTCTTTAGGAAATTCTTCAAATATAGACACTCAAAAACCTTTAAATGTAAATGATATTGTTAATAATACAATACAAAACCAAGAAGAGAATATTATTGAAGAAAAAGATGAAACTTCTACTACTATGAATAGTAAACTTTTTTTACCTTTTATTAATGTTGCTACAATAAAAGGAAATCTATATAAATCATATTTAGATCAAATTGAGACTTTTGATAAAAAAATATCCTTATGTAGAGATTCTAAAAATAGAATAGAAATATATTTTGGGCCATACACATCATCATCAGAAAGAAGTAAAGTATTTGATTCTTTATTAGAAAATGGCTTTAAAGAAGCATATTTAGTAGACTTTACAAAAGAAGAATATGAAAAAAGATGTAAGTATTAGAAAAGTCTTATATTAAGAGTTTTCTAGTATTTCATAAGAGTTTTTAACTTCGATTTCTTTATTTTTTATATCTACATTTAAAATATAGTTATCAACATTGTAAGGTATCAAAAAAGTTTTTGGAAGGTTCTTTTTAACTAAATCTTCTGCCGTCTTTATTTCAAGATAATCCTCTAAAGGATATCTATGAATTTCAACCACCTTACCTAAATCTTGGTTATTTTCTTTAATATTACAATTAATAATATCAAACCAAAAATATTCATTATTTTCTAAATTACAACTATTTTTTGTTTGCTCTATTGTTGTATATAAAAATTGATTTGTAAGTCTTTTTGCTGTATCAACATCATTGTAGTCTTGGAATTTTACTAAGTCCCTATTAGGGTTATACTCTTCTATAGTAAGTGTAAGATTTTTATTTGTAGTAAAACTTGTACCTTTTTTAAATTGCTCAGGAAAATCAGATTCAATAAAAAGTCTTAAATGACCCTTTAAGCCTACTGCCTTTCCTAATTTTGCAACATAGATTCTATCATTCATATCTTAATTATACTGATACAACTTGTATTTTGTAAGATATTCCATCTTTTGCTTTACAACCATTTGCCATAGTTTTAAGAGCATTTATCATATTACCATTCTTACCAATTAATTTACCAATATCAGCACTATTTGCTTTTATAGTAATTTCAGTAAAAGTTTCATCTACAATATTTGTAGAGATGCTTATCTCTTCAGGGTAACTTACAATAAGTTTTGCATAGTTTTCTATAAAATTAGTAATCATGATAAAATCTTATAATAAATTTACTTTTTTTCAGCTAATTTCTTAACTCTCTCAGATGGTTTTGCACCAACACTTAGCCAATATTTATATCTATCTTCATCTAATTTTAAAACTTTTGGTTCTACAACTGGATTATAATATCCAAGTGATTCAATCCATCCAGAATCTCTTCTTTTTCTAGAATCTGTTACAACGATTCTATAAAATGGTTTTTTGTTTCTACCCATTCTTGTTAATCTAATTACTGTCATGTTTTTTCCTTATATTTTTATTTATAGTATTGAATTCTAAACTCCTATTTTATTTTAAGTTTACAACTCAATACTATTTATTGGTTTTACTTAGGTAACTTAAGTCCCCCAGGACCACCAGCACCTTGCATCTGCTTCATCATATTTTGTAAACCTTTCATTCCACCTTTTGAAGAAAGTTTTTTTGCCATTTTTGAAGCATTTTTGAACTGCTTAAGTATTTTATTTACTTGCATTTCTGAAAGACCTGAACCACTCGCAATTCTTCTTTTTCTACTTGGATTTAGAAGGGAAGGAGTTTCTCTCTCTTTTGGAGTCATAGAACCAATCAAAGCTTTAATTCTTTTTATTTCATCTGAATTTTCGAAGTCCATATCTTTTATAGGTCCTGCCATTTGAGAAAGTCCAGGAATCATTCCAATAATAGATTTCATTGAACCTAATTTACTCATCATTGAAAGTTGTTCTAAAAAATCATTAAAATTAAATTCACCTTTTTTAATTTTCTTAGATACTTCTTTTGCTTTTTTCTCATCTATTACTGCTGCAGTTTTTTCAGCAAGACCTTCTATATCACCAGCACCCATTAATCTTGAAACAATTCTATCAGGGATAAATACTTCAAGATCAGGCATTTTTTCACCAATACCTATAAACCTTAAGGGAACTCCAACTTGATGAGAAAGAGAGATTGCAACACCACCTTTTGTATCACCATCATATTTAGATAAAATAACCCCATCTATTCCAATTTTTTCTTTAAAAGTACTTGCTGTTTTTGTAGCATCATGTCCAGTTAAAGAATCAGCAACATAAAAAATTTCATTTGGATTAATAGCTTCTTTAACATCATGTAATTGCTGCATTAATTCTTCATCAATTGCAAGTCTACCAGCTGTATCGATTAATAAAACATCATAAAGGTCTTTTTTAGCTTTTTCTTTTGCTGCTAATGCTATTTCTACAGGATCTTTTGCTTCATCATCAAAATAAATATCAACTTCAATTTGAGCTGCAATTTGTTTTAATTGTTCAACAGCTGCAAGTCTTTGTAAATCACAAGCTGCAACTAAAACTTTTTTCTTTCTAAGTTTAAGGTAATTAGCTAATTTACCTGTTGTTGTTGTTTTACCAGAACCTTGTAAACCTGTCATCAATATAGTTGTAGGAGGAGTAGAAGAAAATACAAAACCTTGATTTCCCTCAGTTGTTAAAATATTTGTTAATTCGTTTTGTAGAGCTTTTAAAAAAGAGTCTTGTCCTATTCCATTTTTTTTTGTTTCTAATTCAACAGCAGTAACCAACTCTTTTGTAGTTTTATGGTGAACGTCAGATTTTAATAAAGATTTTCTTAACTCTGTTGTAGCTTTTTTTAAAGAAGCTGCATCATCTTTATGTCTTATTTTATTTACTGCACTTTTTATCGAACCACTTATTGAATCAAACAAAACTAAACTCCAAACTTTTTTTAAATTTTGTGGATTATATTAAAATTATACTTTAAGTTAGTTTAAAATAAATTTATTTTAAGTATATTTTAAAATTTATTTTCAAAAGAAAGTCCTATTTTTAGGACTTTTATAATTTTAAAAGCTTAAGATTTAATTAAACTCATATACTTTAAATTCTCTTGGTTCTGGTGCTTCAAACTCATAATCAAAGATTTTTGTTTTTTTTGAATGAAGTAATACTCTATTAATATTTGAAACTGCTTTTCCATATAAAGCATCTCCAATGATTGGTAAGCCTACATAATTTAAATGTACACGTATTTGATGTGTTCTTCCGGTATCAATTACTACTTTTATCTTAGATTTATTACCCTCAACAAACATAGGATAAACAGTTGTTTTAGCAGGTTTTCCTTTTTTATCAACTTTAGACTTTGCTTGACCTCTATCTTTTGTTGTTAATATTGGATTATCAATTTCTATTGTGTCAATTACTTTACCATCAACAATTGCAACATATTCTTTATATACATTATTTGATTTATACTCTTTAATTGCTTTCTTCTGAAATTCTTCATTCTTCGCAAAAAGCATAACTCCACTTGTTTCTTTATCAAGTCTATTTAGCATAATTGCTTTAGGGAACTTTTTTGCTACTTCATCTGAAGTTAAAAAAGCAGGTTTATTTACAGCTAATATATTATCATCTTGAAAAATAACTTTCACATCTGCAATATTTTTTACTGTAAATTTGGTGTTAGTATCAATTTCACCTCTTGCTATCATTACTTTTTTACCTTCTGCTCTAACTAAACCTTTATCAATCAAATCCTTTGCTTTTGAATTTGAGATTCCTTCTTGCTTTGCAAGAACTTTATATGCTTTATCGTATGCCATCTAATTCCTTTATAATTGGCTTTATATCACCTTTTTGAACTAAAGATGATTTTTCAATGTTTTCAATATTCTCTAAAGTTTCTCTTAACTTATCATTATCAATTAATTTAAAATTTTTAACACATTCAAAAAGTGATTTTTGGTTAAAAATTCTTTTTCCTGAAATTAGTTTACAAGAAAAATAAGCTGGTTCTATAGGATTATGACCTCCTATATTAGCAAATGCACCACCTAAAATAACTACATCTGAAATAGAATAAATATTATTTAACTCACCTAATTTATCAACTAAAATTATATCAGAAGAAAAGTCTTCTTTATTTGAAAACTTGTGAAAAGTTAAATTTTTTTCTTTTATATAATTTTCTATAAGTTTGGCTACTTTTTCAAACCTTTCAGGATGTCTAGGAACAATTACTAACTTACCATATTTCCTATCATAAGCTTTTAATATTAACTCTTCTTCTTTTTCATGGGTACTTCCTGCAGTTATTAAAATTTCATTAGGTTTTTGAAAACTTCTAGTAACTTTTGGAAGTTGTGCTAATTTTATATTTCCTATTACTTCTACATCTTTTGCTCCAAGTTCTAAAAGTCTTTTTTTATCTTCTTTAGTTTGAGCAAATATTTTATCAACATTATTAAATATTCTTTTATAAAAAAAAGAAAATCTTTTATATGAACTATAAGACTTATCTGATATTCTAGCATTTATTAAATATGTCTTTGCTCCTTTTCTTTTTGCAAAAAGAAATAAGAAATACCAAAGTTCTGCTTCCATTACAACTAAAGCTTTTTGCTTTTTAATCCAAAAAGGTAAAA
Source organism: Halarcobacter mediterraneus (assembly GCF_004116625.1). Lineage (NCBI taxonomy): Bacteria > Pseudomonadati > Campylobacterota > Epsilonproteobacteria > Campylobacterales > Arcobacteraceae > Halarcobacter > Halarcobacter mediterraneus. The sequence goes on along the minus strand of NZ_NXIE01000005.1, from coordinate 126,891 downwards.
ATATTTCAAAAGGTAAATACCTAACATTTGAAGATAATTTTTTTGCTTCTTCATATCCAGTATTAGTAATTACACTTATATTTGTACTGTCTAATTCATCTACTAAAGGTTTTATTGCTTTAGCTTCTCCCATAGAACATACATGAAACCAAATAGCATCTTTTTTGAAAGGTTTATTATCTTTTAAGAAAAACTTTGAGGGAATTGCTTTTTTATATTTATTGTTTCTTGATTTAAAAAGTAAATAAGGAATAGCTAGTATATAAACTACTAAGGAAATAAAATAATATAAAATACTAAAAAGGCTCAAATTAAGCCTCTTCAGTCTCATCTTCTTTATAAAGAATTCTTCCACAATGTGGACAGTTAATAATTTCTTCTGATTTGATAACTTCTGAATAAGTTTTGTCATTAATCTTCATATAACAACCATAACACGCTTGATCTATTACAGGAACTACTGCACTATCTTTTGCCCATCTTCTAATTTTTTCATAAAATGTTAAGATTTTATTGTCAAATTTTTCTAGTAACTCACTTCTTTCTTGATAAACTGAATTTCTTTCTTTATTAATTTCATCTATTGAATTATCAACTGCTACTTGAATTTCTTTAATAGACTCTTCTTCTTCAGTTAACTTATCTTGTAATTCTTTTAATTCTTCTTCTTTCGCTGCTGCAACTTCATCTAGTCTTTCAATTTCTTCATTAGCAAATGATATTTGTTCTTTTGCAATTTCTTCTTCTAATTGTAAAGCTTTTAACTCTTTTTCACTTGTTACTTCATTATGTTTTTTAGCAATATCATCTAATTTTGTTTTTAATTCAGCCAAATGTATATTGTTTTTTGTTCTTTTTGATTTAACATCATCAATTTGGGCATATGTATTGTTTATTGATGATTTAATTGTCTCAGCAACCTCTACAAATGTTGATAATTTCGCTTTTTCATTCTCAATTTTTGGTTCAAACATGCTAATTGCACTATCATACTTTGATAACTTTACTAGATCTTGTAAATACTTATTCAACCGGTTCTCCTTGTGTACAAAACTTAAATGGGTTTTTTGAAGCTGTTATTATAGCTTTTAATTGATTTTTTTTCAAATATTCACTTATAAGCTCCTCTAATAAGGGGCTAAAGTGTTTTTCACTTTCATAGTGTCTTATATCAATTAAGGAAATACCTCTTGCTTTTGCTTCCATGGCATCATGATATTTGATGTCACCAGTTAAAAAACAATCAGCCTTTACTTCACTTATTAAAGACATTCCTGCACCAGTTACTAATGCAACTTTTTTAATTTCTTCATTACATTTTACATACTTTAGATACTTTAATCCTAAATTTTTAGAAATTTTATTTGCAAAGTTTTCAAAACTATCATTTACATTTGCATAACAGATGAATTCTTCACTATTTATTACATCTAAATCTAAAATCTTACTTGCTACATATTTATTTAAATGAGTTTTGTCTATATTTGTATGCATTGAAATTAATGCTATATTTTTTTGAATTAGTTTTTTAACTAATTTAGAACTATAACTATCATAATTAATAGTTTTTAAAGCTTTAAATATTAAAGGATGATGAGTAATAACTAATGAGTTTTCTTCCATTTCATCAACTATTTGCTCATCTAAATCTATTGAAATGTAAACTTGTTTTATTTCATCTTCAAAGTTTCCAATAAGAAGCCCTGAATTATCCCATTTTTCTTGTAAATCAAAAGGTGATAAGGAATCTAAAAAATTATATATTTCTTTTATTTTCACTAATTCTTTCCAATTCTTTTTAATCGGTCTTCTTCTTGTTCTTTATATAACACAGCACAACCCTGAGCTAACTCTCTAACTTTAAGAATATAATTTTGTCTTTCTGTTACAGAAATAGCTTTTCTTGCATCAAGTGTATTAAATGCATGTGAAGCCATCATACACTGATCATATGCTGGCAAAGGAAGTTCAGCTTCCAAACAAGATTTACACTCATTGAAGGCATCATCAAAATGTCTAAATAACATCTCAGTATTAGCTACTTCAAAATTGTATTTAGAAAATTCATATTCTCCCTCTTTGTGTACATCTGCATAAGTTGTAGTACCAAAATCATTTTTATTCCAAACAATATCAAATACAGAATCAACCCCTTGTAAATACATTGCAAGTCTTTCTGTACCATAAGTTATTTCAACAGCAACAGGATCGCAAGCTAAGCCACCTACTTGTTGAAAATATGTAAATTGTGTTACTTCCATTCCATCAAGCCAAACTTCCCAACCAAGTCCCCATGCTCCTAAAGTTGGTGATTCCCAGTTGTCTTCAACGAATCTAATATCATGCTTAGAAAGGTCTAAACCTAAATATTCTAATGATTGTAAATATAAATCTTGAATATTGTCTGGACTAGGTTTAATCAATGTTTGGAATTGATAATAAGAACCTAATCTATTTGGATTCTCTCCATATCTTCCATCTGTTGGTCTTCTACTTGGAGCAACATATGCAGTAGCCCAAGGAGTTGAATCTAAACTTCTAAGTATTGTAGAGGGATGAAAAGTTCCTGCACCCGCTGGGATATCATATGGTTGAACTATATTACAACCTTCTTTCGCCCAAAATTCCTGAAGTTTTAATAAGATTTCTGAAAATGTTATCATTTATTTAATTCCTAACCTTTATTGATTTTAATATTTTGTGATTTTTATTAAGTTTTAGTATTGTTTTATTATAAAATAACTTCAATACTTTTAGAATCTGTCTCAACTTTTTTAGCTTGAGTAATTCTATCTTCCTTTAATTTAACAGCTAATTCCTTATCTGAAATAGCTAAAATTTGCATTGCAAAATAAGCTGCATTAATAGCACCTGACTTTCCTAAAGAAACTGTTCCTACAGGCATACCTGCAGGCATTTGAACTGTTGAGAGCATTGCATCCATACCGTCCATTACTCCACCTTCCATAGGAACACCAATTACAGGTTTTGTTGTTGTTGCACTAACTACACCTGCTAAATGAGCAGCCATATTAGCTGCGGCAATGAAGGCAACGGCACCCTTTTCTTCTGCATTTTTTATATATTCTGTTGTCCTTTTAGGACTTCTATGAGCTGAAGAGATTATAATTTCATATTTTACATCAAATTTCTCAAAAGTATCAGTACAGTATTTCATAATATCATAATCAGATTTACTACCCATTAATATAGATACAAACTTCATTTATTTTACCTCTGTGGTATTTTAAAATAGTAATATTGTATCAAAAGCTTTCTAATAATTTAATTACTTTTGATACTTTAAGCTCCTGCCAACCTTCAAATTTATATAAAAGTAAAGAGTCATTTTCAAAAACAAATTTACTTAAACTTTTAGTTTTATCTTTTACAAAAATAGCTTTACTCATTTCATAAAAAGAGTATTTTCTCTTAGAGTCTAACTCAGTAAAAAAAACTACTGTAGGAATTAAAAAAGCATCTGCCATATGATAAGTTGAAGTATTAACAGTTAAAACTTTACTACAATTAGAGATTATATATGAAAAGTCTAAAAAACTTTTTGAGTCATTACTTAAATCAACATATCGATCATCGTCAAATTTAGAATCCACTTTTATTGTAGAGACTATTGTGTATTCTGGTAACCTAGATACTAGTTCTTTTAATAACTTTGCAGCAACTTCTTTAGGTATTGATTTTTTTATATTTGCAGAATATGGGTGATAAAGAAGTATTTTACCTTTTAGTTTTATTTTTTGAATCTTTTCTTTTAAATCTTTTCTTACTTTAAAAGTAGAAAGATTAATTTGATTATACTTTTTAGATTGAGGTACTTTTTTATAATCAATTCCTAATTTATGCAACCAGGCATCTGTATAATTTAAAGACTCATAATAGCTTCTTTTAGAAACAGAACTTGTGTCTACAAAAAAATCATACTGACAAAATTCTTTAACATCTATACTTAAAGCACTTATTTTATTTATAAAAGTTTGATTTGAAAAAAGCATTTTATCTCTACTATAAAACCTATTTTCTGAGGCATTTAAATATATATCTAAACTTATACTTTTAAAATAAGTAGAAAGTTTTTCATAAAATATTCTTAATGCAGTACAAGAGCAAATCATTTCAGATAAACTAAATCCAGGGGAACCAAGAATTAATATCTTTATATCTTGTTTTAATGTTCCTTTTATTTGTTTTGATAAATCTACTTTTTCTTCGTTTAAATATAAAGAATCAAAATTTTTAAAACTTTGAATTAATAAATCATCATTTTTATATTTGTAGTTTAAATTATTTGTAATATTATATTCATTTATATTTAAAATTCCTAATTCTTTAGGAAACTGACTAAGATATCTAATTTTACTTTCATCAAAAACTTTAGCTCTATACTTTTGATCAACACTTGAAAATACTCTTTTCATATCTTGAAAATCTTCTAAAGTAGAAATATAAAGGGTTTCATTTAATAAATTAGATGGTCCCTTTAACTTCTGATATTTAACTAATGTACCATCAGTAGTTTTTATATTAATATTATCTGTAACTCTAAAAACAACCATTATTAATTACTACAAGAACCTTCACAAGAATTTTGCTGTTCTTCTTCACTTTTAACTCTAAGCATTGTTAAATAAGGTAGTTTCCCAGGAAGTTTAATTTTATTTGTATTTCCACTATGAACCGATTCTAACTCTTTATTTGTTTCAGTCAAAATCTTTTTAAATGAAACATAAAATTTACCATCTTCTTTTTTATAGATTTTTCCAATCTCATTTTCACACTCTTCAATTGTACTTCCAATTGGAGCAAAAATTTCTATCTCATCATTTGGATAAGTTTTATATTTACAATAGAAATGTTCTTCATCTTCTGTAATAAGTCCACTTACTTCATAACTTCCTTTACTTAAAGCATATTCATGGTTTTGAGTATTTGTTCTATCAAAAGGTCTATGTACTAAATAAGCATCAGTAAACCCTCTATTTTTTGTAGTTGCTAACTCTTCTTGATATTTATCTGCTTCAAATTTTCCAGCTTCATAATCATCAATTGCTTTTCTATAAGCATATGCTGTTACAGCTGCATAGTATGGAGATTTTGTTCTACCTTCAATTTTAATAGAATCAACTGCTCCACTTTCTAAAATTTCATCAACATGAGAAGCTAAGTTCATATCTTTTGCATTAAAGATATATGTTCCTACACCTGGTTCTTCTTCAAGTCTAAATAGTGTACTATGGTCTTCATTTGCTGCGTATAAAGTATATTCAAATCTACAGTCATTTGCGCAACTTCCTCTATTTGGAACTCTTCCCATTTGTACAGCAGATACTAAACATCTTCCTGAGTAAGCAAAACACATAGAACCATGTACAAATATTTCTATTTCCATCTCTGGTAAATGTTTTTTAATCTCTTGAACATCTTTTAAAGATATTTCCCTTGCTGCAATTATTCTTCTAACACCCATATCCCAAAATACTTGGGCATCTAAATAGTTTAATACATTTGCTTGTGTTGATAGATGAATTGGTATTTGAGGAGCAAGTTCTCTACAAAGTCTTACAACTCCAGGTGCTGCAACAATAAATGCATCTGGTTCTAGTTCTGCCATTTTAATAATATGTTTTTTTAATAAATCTATTTGAGAGTTAAATGGAAAACCATTAATAGTTGCATAAACTTGTTTACCTCTTGCATGGGCATAATCAATACCCTCTTTGAAAGTTTCAAAGCTAAACTCTTTTCCACTTCTAATTCTTAAACTAAAGTGGCTTACACCACCATAAACTGCGTCAGCACCATAGGCAAAGGCAATTTTTAGTTTTTCTAAATTACCAGCTGGTGAAAGCAGTTCTACCTTATTATTTTTGTTCATTATATTCCTTTGTGTTTCCAAGACACTGTTTTTAAAATCGCAATTATATCAAAAGTTTTTATAGTTTAAAGTTTAAGATAAATTAGTTATTTTTTATAAGATTATACTTATGATTAGGAAAGCTCTTAAAAGCTTTCCCATTCATCATCGTCGTTATTATTTGCTGTGATTGTTTGTACTTTAGGAGTAGAGGTTTGAACTTTTTTTGTACTCTCTTTTTCTTTTGGTTTATCTATTGTTTTAGGAAAATCTTGTTTTTTTATTTCAGTCTTTTTTATCTTACTTGTATCTTCAACAAAATCCTTACAATGCTCAACCTTTATTACATCCATTGTTTTAAATAGTTGTTCAGTTTCCACTTCAAGTGTTTTTGATATTTTTTCTAAAATATCATTTGATGCATTTTCTGCATTTCTATCAATATATTCTTGAACTGTTTCATGAACATTTTTATGATGTTCTTTCATATTCGTCCAATTTGAAGTTTTTGTAAAGTTTTTCCCTGCTTTTTCTTGTGTTAAAATCCATTTACCAAAATCACATTGATCACAAGTATTTACACTCCAAGTACTTGTTGAACTACCTAGTTTTGAGAAATTACTATTCTTAAATGTTATATGGTCATTTTTTAATTTAGAAATTTCAAAAACCAAATTTATATCACAAATTTCATCTTTTTTATTTACATTAAATTTTGCTCTATCTGCTATATCAAGCATATTTGTTGATAAAGAAGCAACTTCTCCAGCTAAAGAGCTTATTTGAGTTGCAGACTCTGCATTTTTTTGTGTAGTTTGGTCTAAAGAATTAACTACATCATTTATTTGTACGATACCTGTTTCTTGTTCTTTACTTGCCTCATTAACATCAGCAATTAAGTGAATTGTTTCATCTACTTTAGAACTTAAGTCCGAATATCCACCAATCATATTATCAGCAATTTGTTTTCCTTCATTTGCTTTAGCAGTAGCATTTTCAACTAAATCCTTAATCTCTTTAGCTGCTTCAGCTGATCTATTTGCAAGATTTCTAACTTCTTGTGCTACAACTGCGAAACCTTTACCAGCTTCTCCAGCTGTTGCTGCTTCAACTGCTGCATTTAATGAAAGAATATTTGTTTGGAAAGCTATTTGATCTATTACGGTTATTGCTTCATTAATTGAGTTTACTTGTACATCAATATCTTCCATTGCACTAGTTGTTTTAGTTGCTAAATCTTGTCCATCTTTTGCTGATTTATTTAACTCGTTAGCTAAAACTGACATTTTGACAACTTTTTCATTATTTGATTTAATAATTGAAGTAATTTCTTCAACTGCAGCTGCTGTTTGTTCTAATGAAGCTGCTTGTTCATTTGAAGATGTAGATAAAGAAGAAGCAGATGAAGATAAAATATCTGTATCTTTATTTAACTTTTCACCGGTTGTTGTTATCATTGATAAGAACTCAGATACTGTACCACCAAGTTGCTTTGTACTTGTAAAAATAGATCCTATTATTCCATTAGAAACAGAATGTTCCCCACTTAATTTAAAATCAAAGTTTGAATTACCATACTCAATTAAAATATTATTGATTTCTTCTAGTTTATTATTAGTGCCTTCTATCATTTGATTAATTGAAGTTCTTAACTCTTGAATTTGAGGATTATTTGAACTTTGTTTAACTTTATAAACATAAAAACCATTATTAACTTTTTGAATTACATCTTTTACTTCATCAATAACTTTTGCATCTGCTTCATAACCTGCTTTTAAAGAATGAATATAAGAATTAAATGAATCTACAACGGCACCTATTTCATCATTATTTTCTTTTTCTATTTCAGTATTACTATTTGATGTTTTTAAATTTTCAATTGCATTATTCAAATCTTCTAAGGGTTTACTAATAATTTTCTTAACAAGATATGAGTAAATTAAGTATATTAGAACAATAAATACAACTGTAAAAATCATGATTGTAAGAATTATTGAGTCAATTTCTTCATTAGTTCTTTTTTCCATTGCTAGAATACTATCTTCTACATCATCAACATACTCTCCCGTTCCGATTATCCAGTCCCAAGGTTCAAATCTTTGTACAAAAGAGAATTTTTGTTGAGGCACATCTTTCCCAGGTTTTTCCCACATATATTTAACAAGTCCACCTTCACTTTTTGCATTAGCAACTTTAGACATTTCATTAAATAAGAATTTTCCATTTGGATCTTTTGAAGCAGATAAATCCTTACCATCAAGCTGAGGCTTAAATGGGTGCATAATCATTTTTGGATGAGAATCATTTATCCAAAAATATCCATTATTTCCATATCCCATATTTTTAATAGCATTTAAGGCTTCTTTTTTTAATTTACTAGAAACATCTGAAACATATTCTCCTGTTCCAATTACCCAATTAAAAGATTCAAATAACTTTACAAAAGAGACTTTTGGTTGTGGCTTTTCAAAACCAGGTTTTGGCCAAACATAATCTACAAAACCTTCTTTAGAATTTTTAGCTACATTAGCAAAGACAGTAAATATTTTTTTTCCATTTTTATCTTTAAATTCAGCTAAGTTTTTATTATTTAATTGAGGTTTTATAGGATGCATAACCATAACTGCATCTAAATCATTTATCCAAAAATATCCTGAAGTACCATATCTAGTTCCTTCAACAATACTTCTAAGTCTTTGCTTTAAATCAGCTTCAGGTATTTTTCCTTCTAATCTCTTATATTCAGCTTCTAAAATTGAGAATAAAAAACCTGTTTGTTTTTTCAAGTCCTCTTGAACTTCTACTTTTACTTTTTCTATTTCAGTTCTCTCATAATAAGAGTTAACTGTTTTTAAAGCTAGAGAAACATAGTTTTGTAACTCTTTTTCTTTTTTTAGATATGCTTCTTTCCTAAAATTATCAATATCTTTCTTAGATAATTCCTTAATAGTGTATATAGATTGAACTGCTGTTATAACAGTAACTAAGATAACTACTATTAATGAAATGATTAACAATTTCCCCTTTATTGATAATGCACCCATTAGTATCCCTTTTTATTATTTTGATATATTTTATCCTTTAAAGCTGAATTTTGTCAAGTTTAGAAATTAGTTCAAAGAATTATTTTTCTTTATCTTTTATTATGTTAAAATCGCATTTTTAAAGAAAGGATAAAATGCTAGGTAAATTATTTAAAAAAAATGCAGATGATTTAATTGAAGAAATTAAAAATAAAAATTTCAATGAATCAAAAGCAGATACAATATTAAAAGATATAAATATAAATCATACAAATCAAAAATTACAAAATTTTTTACACCTAGCAACACTTAAAAACAACTACAAAGCTGTAGCTTGGCTACTAAAAAATGGAATTTCTGTTAATGAACCTGATGCTGAAGGTCAAACAGCTTTGCTAATGGCTTGTAAATATAAATATATAAAATGCATTGAAGAACTTTTAAAATATAATGTAGATGTAAATAAGCAAGACCACGATAAAAAAAGTGCTATCGAATATATTATAGAAAATGATTTAATCCAAGTATATATAAAAATTAAATCAAAAATTAAAAATATAAACACTAAAAATAGTGACGGTTTAAGTCTACTACAAATTGCAATAAAAAATAAATCTGTAGAAATTGTAAAAGATTTATTAGAAAATCCAAATTTAAAAAACAAAAAAAATATTTTATTTTTTAAAGAAACTTTTTTGGAAGAAGATATTTTCAAACTATTAATTCCTAAATTTGAAAAATTTAGTATTGAAGATAAGAATAAAAGAAACCCTCTTTTTTATATAGTTGAAAATGGAGCAAAAAGTAAAAAAATGTTTTCTGCTTTTACTCAAATTGTAGATATTAACCATGTGGATGATGAAGGTAATAATATTCTACTTCATTATCTAAATCAATTATTAACCAAAGAACAAAAGCTACAAAAAGAAATGTCTAATAAAGAATTAGAAGAAGAAATTGAAGAGCTTATTAACTTCATTCCAAATATAGTAAATAGTGGAATTGACTTAAGTGTAAGTAATAAAAATAATGAAACAATTTTATTATTACCTATAAAATTTAAATCTTTAAAGGTTTTAACAAAACTTTTAGAATGTGAAGTTGACGTAAATATTAAAAATAAGAATAGGGATACAGCTCTTCACTACACAATAAATAAAAGTTCTGATTACTTAGAAATTAATCAATTATTATTAGATTTTGAAGCTGACCCAAATATAAAAAACAAGGAGAATGTTACACCTTTAGAAAAATTGATTGATGCTATTTTAGTGGTGAAAAGCAATAAAGAAATAGATGATGACTCAATTAGTTTTTCAATGGATTATATTAGCTTATTAGAAGCTATCTTACAAAATACTAATGCAAACTTAAATATGCTTAATTCAAAAAGAGAACCTTATTTCTTTGAAGCATTAAGATTTGGCAATTTTGATTTAATTAAAATATTTATGAAGAATGGAATAGATATAAATCAAGTTGATATGGAAGGAACTCATATTTTATATAAATATATGCAAGAGAACTTGAAAGAAGAAAATCCTAACTTTAAAAAGCAATATTATGAAAACCTAAAAACTATTTTACTTCTAGGTGCAGATGTAAACACAAAAGATTCTTTTGGAGGAATAACACTTCATAAGGCAATTTTAGATTTAGATATTAATGTTGTAAGAATATTACTTAATGCTGGAGCAAATATCAATGCCATTGATGATAAAGGAAGAACAATGGTTCATAATGCAGTATGGAAAAATGATTTAAAAATGTTTAAATATATTTATGCCCATTGTCAAAAACAATTAAATAAACCCGATAAATTTGGAGTTTTACCTATTAATTATGCAGCATTTCTTGGATACTCTAATTTAGTACATGAAATGATTGAATTAAATGCTCATATAAATAATACAAATAAGAAATCTAAGTATATCCTTGATTTCTTAAAAAAGTTTCATAATAACTTACCAAAAATACTAAATGAGATAACAGAGGCTAGCAAAAAAGATAAAGTTACTAAACTTATTTCAAATATGAAAAAAGAGTTTGAAGTTAATTCTTAATCTCTTTTTTCTAAAAGATTCTTTGCAAAAGTGTAAGCATCTTCTGTTATATCTGCGCCACTAATCATTCTTGCTATTTCATCTACCCTTGATTTATCATCAAGTTTTTTTACAGTAGAAATACCATCTTTTTTATCAACTAAAAAATGTATATCTGCTGTTGATGTTAATTGAGGTTGATGAGAAATTGCAAAGATTTGATAATTTTCTGAAAGCTTTTCTAGTACAGTTGCAATTGCTGAACTTTCTTTACCACTTAAATTTGCATCAATTTCATCTAAAAATAATATTCCATTACTTACTATTTCAAATTCACTAATTGAAGTTAAAAGAGCTAGTCTTAACCTATTAAACTCTCCACTACTTATTGTATCTAGATTTACACCATTTAATTCAAACTGTACTTCATCTATCCCTGTATTGTCTAAACTTTTTTCATTTAAAGTTATTTTTGCATTAGAAAGATATAGATATTTTAAATAATGATTAATTTTTTCTTCTAAAATAACTACAGATTTTTTTCTAAAAATTGATATTTTATTCACTAAAATAGAAATACTTTCATTTAACTTTTTTAGATTTTTTTCTAGCTGAGATTTTTCAAAAGAAATATTTTCATAGCTATCTAATTCTTTTTGTTTCTCTTCTTTATAAGCAATTGCTTCATCTATTGAACCAAACCTTTTTTGTAAGCTAGAAAGTTTTTCAAGTCTGTCTAAAACTGTTTCAATATCTAATTCTTCTAATTCATATAAGGAGTCATTAAATTTTTCAAAAATATTATTTAATTCATTTATACTTTCATCAAAAAAACTTGAATCTTCATCTAAAAGTTCTAATACATTATTTACATGATTAGTATATTCAAAAATTGGACTTGCAGATTTTATAGCCTCTTCAATTTTTTCTTTTTGAGAAAGTTTTTTCTTTAATGAAGCTAATTCTTCAAACTCATCTACTTGAGGATTTATACTCTGAATCTTTTCTATTTCAAATTTTGCAAACTCTTTTAAATCTTCTAATTTTGATTCATCTTCTTTTATTTTCTCTAATTCTTTTCTTGTTTTTTCTAACTCTTTATATTCCTTAATAAAACTTTCTTTTAAAGCTTTAAACTCTTTGTACTCTTTTAAACATAAAGAGTCTAAAAATGTTATAAGTTTTTTACTATCAAAATCACTTGTATCTTTTAAGTGAAGATGCTTGATTAACTTTTTTGAAAAGCTATTTAAATTCTTTTTTGAAATAGTTTGAGCGTTTAAAAAAAATCTTACCTTATCTTTTTTTATTTGTTTAATTACTATATCATCACTCTTTGAAATATCATAAACTTCATCTTCTATATTTGAATCTACTAGAGATACTTCACCTAAACTAGCTTTACTATCATTTATTGCAAATAAAGAAAGAATAGATTGCATTAATACAGATTTACCTGCTCCACTTGGTCCTGTAAAAACTATAAGTCCTTTAGCTAATTCCATTTCTACTTCTTTAAAAGACAAAAAATCTTTTAAATAAATTCTATCAATCATAAATCAATTTCCCCATTGTAATTTATCATTTAAAACTTCAAAAAAATTTCTTTTTGTTCTATGAATTAATTTTGCTTTTTTATTTGAAATTGTAACTTTTATTATAGATTCATTTTCAACTTCGTAAGTATCTTGTCCATCTATTAATAAAACTGCACCTTCCTCATCTTTTATTTTAAACTCTATTTCTATATCTGCTGGCATTACTAAAGGTCTTTGTGTAAGACTATGAGGAGCTACAGGTGTTATAATAAATGCTTCAGTTAAAGGATATACAATTGGTCCACCTACTGATAAATTATAAGCAGTAGAACCTGTAGGAGTTGAAATTATCACCCCATCACCATAATATGAGTTAAAAGCAGTACCATTTATTTTTGCTTTAAGTCGAATCATTGATGAAACAGTTTTTCTTGAAATTACAATATCATTAAAGGCAACAAAAGTTTTGTTATTTACTTGACATTCTACTAACATTCTATTATCAATTCTATAGTTATTATTTATAAAATCAATTAAAAACTTAGGTAATTCTTCATAGGTTATATCTGTTAAAAAACCAAGAGTACCTAAGTGAACTCCTAAGATAGGAATATTGTATTTAAATGAATTCCTAACAACTGATAATAAAGTGCCATCACCACCAACAGAAACTAAAAAATCTACTTTTTCACATAACTGATCCAATGAAAAACAATTTATTTCATTAATCATTTCTGCACTATTTTCTTCTAGAAAAACTTCAATATTATGTGCTTTAAAGTAATCAATTATTTCATAATATTCTTTCTTTATTTCAGGAGAATCTGGTTTTAAAATAATTCCTGCACTATTTTTATTTGTAAGTTTTTTCGCACTTCTTGTTAATTTCAAATATGTTTCCTATTTGATTATATAATTTATATGGATTTTATCAAATTAATTGTTAAAAAGTAGTGGGTATAAAAAAAGCCCAAGCCGAAGCTTGAGCTTTGAAGTGAAACTATTCACAATTTTGTATGTGCTTAGTTCAGACCTTTTCTATGTAATTACGAAATTAAAAATTTCTATTACATATAGAAAAGCTCGTTCTTGTGCTATGCACTCTCTTTGAGAATCACTAAAGAAGTGAAGAAATTCACTTCTTATTAACGTGATTAACCATTTCTCTTAGCGATGATTTCTTCAGAAACATTTTTTGGAACTTCAGCATAGTTATCAAATAACATACCATAAGTTGCTCTACCTTGAGACATAGATCTTAAGTCTGTAGAGTATCCAAACATTTCAGATAATGGAATCATTGCAGTAACTAGTTTAACACCAGCTCTTTCATCCATAGATTGAACTTGTCCTCTTCTTTTGTTAACATCACCGATAACATCTCCCATATACTCTTCAGGAGTTTCAATTTCAACTTTCATCATTGGCTCTAAGATTACAGCTTGTGCAGCAGCACTTCTACAACCCTCTTTAAATCCCATTGATGCAGCTAATTTAAACGCCATCTCAGATGAGTCAACGTCGTGGTAAGAACCATCATAAAGTGTAACTTCAATATTAACCATTGGATATCCAGCAAGAATACCACCAGCCATAGCTTCTTCACAACCTTTTTGAACTGCAGGAATATACTCTTTTGGTACAACCCCACCTTTAATGTTGTTATTAAACTTGAAGTTATCTTCAGAATCAGATGGTAATGGATTGATTTCTAAGAATACGTGACCATATTGACCTTTACCACCAGATTGCTTAGCATATTTGTACTCATTTTTAACTGGGTTCTTAATAGTTTCTCTATAAGCAACTTGTGGAGCACCTACTTCAGCTTCAACTTTAAATTCTCTTTTCATTCTATCTACAAGAATCTCAAGGTGTAATTCACCCATACCTGAAATAATAGTTTGTCCAGACTCTTCATCAGTATTTACTCTAAATGATGGATCTTCTTCTGCTAATTTTCCTAAAGCAATACCCATTTTTTCTTGGTCAGCTTTAGTTTTTGGTTCAACAGCAACAGAAATAACTGGTTCTGGGAAATCCATTCTTTCTAGGATAACTGGATCTTTTTCAGACGCTAAAGTGTCACCTGTAATTGTGTTTTTAAGACCAACAACAGCACCAATTTCACCAGCATAAAGTTCAGAAACTTCTTCTCTGTTATTTGCGTGCATTTTAAGTAATCTTCCGATTCTCTCTTTTTTCATTTTAGTTGAGTTCATTACATAAGTACCAGACTCTAATTGTCCTCTATATACTCTTGTAAATGTTAATTGCCCAACAAATGGGTCAGTCATAATTTTAAATGCTAATGCTGCAACTTCACCTTCATCAGTTGAAGGAACAATAACAGCGTCACCATCTTGAGTTTCACCTTTAATGTCTGCAACTTCTGTTGGAGCAGGTAAATACATAGCAACTGCATCAAGTAAAGTTTGTACACCTTTATTTTTAAATGCTGTACCACAAGTCATGGGAGTAATAGACATAGCTAAACAACCAGCTTTAAGACCAGAAATGATTTCTTCTTCGCTTAATTCACCTTCTTCAAAGTATTTTTCCATTAACTCTTCTGAAGACTCAGCAGCAGCTTCAATCATCTTTTCTCTATACTCTTCAGCTTTATCTTGTAAATCAGCAGGAATATCT
Source organism: Halarcobacter mediterraneus (assembly GCF_004116625.1). Taxonomy (NCBI): domain Bacteria; kingdom Pseudomonadati; phylum Campylobacterota; class Epsilonproteobacteria; order Campylobacterales; family Arcobacteraceae; genus Halarcobacter; species Halarcobacter mediterraneus. The sequence continues at coordinate 111,767 of NZ_NXIE01000005.1, read as the reverse complement.
TCTACGTGATAGTTAGAACCCATTGCAGCATCTTGATCCCAAACAATAGCTTTCATTTTTACTAAATCAACTACACCTTGGAAATCTTCCTCTGCACCAATTGGAATTTGAATTGGAATTGGATTAGCTTTTAATCTTTCAGAAACTTGCTTTTCAACATTAAAGAAGTCTGCACCAGTTCTATCCATTTTGTTAACAAAAATCATTCTTGGTACTCTATATTTGTTAGCTTGTCTCCAAACTGTTTCAGATTGTGGTTGAACTCCACCTACTGAACAAAATACAGCTACGGCACCATCAAGAACTCTCATAGATCTCTCAACTTCAATTGTAAAGTCAACGTGACCTGGAGTGTCAATAATATTTACTTGTAATTGCTCATTTGTTATTGGGTGAGGCCAGTGACAAGTAGTAGCAGCAGAAGTAATTGTAATACCTCTTTCTTGCTCTTGTTCCATCCAGTCCATAGTTGCAGCACCCTCGTGAACCTCACCAATTTTGTGAGATACACCAGTATAAAATAAAATTCTTTCTGTTGTTGTAGTTTTTCCTGCATCAATGTGTGCAGCAATACCGATATTTCGAACTCTGTTAAGTGGTGTTTTTCTAGCCATGTTAATTGTTTCCTATTACCATCTATAGTGAGCAAATGCTTTGTTTGCTTCTGCCATTCTGTGCATATCTTCTTTCTTCTTGAATGATGCACCTCTGTCATTAGCAGCTTCGAATAATTCGTTTGCTAATCTTTCTACCATTGTTCTTTCATTTCTTTTTCTAGCAGCGTCTACAATCCATCTTAATGCTAAAGTTTGTCTTCTTACAGGTCTAACTTCAACAGGTACTTGATAAGTAGCTCCACCAACTCTTCTAGATTTAACTTCTAAAAGTGGTTTAACATTTTCAATTGCTTTTTCAAATAATTCAATGCCAGATTCTTCACCTCTTGCATCTAAGTTTGCAATTGCACCATACATAATTTTTTGCGCAGTAGATTTTTTACCATCTAACATTACAGTATTAATAAATTTTGTGATCACTTTACTATTGTAGATAGGATCAGCCATTACTTCTCTAACAGGAGCTTTTCTTCTTCTCATTATCTTATCCTTCTACTTATTTCTTTGGCTTTTTAGTACCATATTTAGATCTTGCAACAGTTCTATTTGCAACACCAGCAGTATCTAAAGCACCTCTAACGATGTGATACTTAACCCCAGGTAAATCCTTAACTCTTCCCCCTCTAACTAATACAATAGAGTGTTCTTGTAAGTTGTGACCCTCACCACCGATATATGAGATAACCTCGAATCCAGTAGTTAATCTAACTTTTGCAACTTTTCTTAAAGCCGAGTTAGGTTTCTTTGGAGTTGTAGTATATACTCTTGTACATACACCTCTTCTTTGTGGACATTTGTCTAAAGCTGGTGATTTAGATTTTTTAATCACCTTTTTTCGCTCTTTTCTAACAAGTTGATTGATAGTAGGCATTTCTTTCCTTATAAAATTTGGTTTGAGCTGTAAAGCGGCTCATGCTTCTCGCATACTTTGACATATGTTAAGCTACATAATCAAAACGATACTACCATTCTAGGAAACGTTGAGTTTTCTAAAAAAGTCATGGATTATACTTAAATTAAACTTAACATAATCTTAGTTTATCCTTATGTCTTTTATAGTATATTAAAAAATGATTTCATATAAATTACATATAAAAATGTTAATATTTCAAAAACAAAGAAAAATTTATGACAATACTTAATTATAATAAAATAGGAAAAGGTGAAATTTCTATTATCGTTTTACACGAACTTATGGGTTCTTGTGAAAACTATAAAGCAATATTTTCTTACTTGAATACTTCTAAATATACATATTATTTTACTGACCTTAGAGGTTATGGCTTATCAAAGGAATTTAAAGGTGAGTACTCAAGTGACGAAGCTTCTAATGATGTGAAAAACCTTATCACTCATCTAAATCTTGACTCTGTACATATTATCGCTCACTCTATGTCAACAATGATAGCTCAAAAACTTGCCTTAATAGATGATAGAATAAAACAATTAATTTTAATAACTCCTATAAGTGCTAGTGGAGTTATCATGAAAGAAAAAGCTAAAAATGAACTTATTTCAGATATGCAAAAAAATGAGAATAAAATAGAACAAATAGTTGAAGCAGCGAGTAAAAGATATACAAAAGCTTGGAAAGATTATAGAATATCTATGGCTTATAACTCTTCTACTTTAGAAGCAAGAGTTGGTTATATGAAGATGTATTTAGAAGAGGATTTTAGAAGTGAAGTTTCAAAAATTCAAATACCTATAAATATTATTGTAGGAAAATATGACTTTCCTGTTTTTTCGAAAACTAATGTAAAAAAAATATTTGACATAGATTATAAAAATGTAAACATATTAGAATGTCAAGAAGCTGGGCATTATCCAATGATAGAGTGTCCTGTTTATTTTGCTACAAAAATTGAACAGTTTATATCAAAAGTTGAAAATAAAAACTAAAGTTTTGAAGCTATAAATTCATTAAATTTATAAAAAGAAGGTCTATTAAAATGACCTCCTTTCTCTACAAGTTTTAAAGAAGAGTTTTTAAGTATTTCTACTGTTTTTTCAACTGCTTGAAAAGGAACTTCTTTATCATCTTTGGCATGATACATATATACTTTTGAACTAACATCTTTTATTGTAAAGCCCCAATCTTTACTTTGAAGTTTTACTTCTTGACCTAAGGCTTTTTTATCATTTGCAATTGTATCTTTATATCTATCACTTTTTTTAAACTCTTCATCAAAGATTTCATTATAAAAGTTAAACATAAACTCACCATTTTCTTTTTCACTTTGTTTTGCAAAAAACTCATAAAATCTTTTTATTTGTTCATAATTTCCATAACATTGGATAACTTCTTTTTCATTTATTGCAGCCATTCCTGAATAAATAAAAATATTTTCAATTCTTTTAGAGATTAAGGTATCTAAACAATAACAATGCAAAGCTCCTGCTGAAATACCAAAAAGAGAGAAGTTATCTAATTTTAAAAAATCAAATAGTCTAATTAGAATATTTGCATATTCTAAATAATTTTCAAGTTGTTTATAAGTAGAGTTTCCATAGCCCACTCTACTTACTACAAGAAGTCTTATATTTTTTTCTTTATAAAATTCTGCTAATTCATTTTGTTTAATAGTTCCAAAGGTTCCAGGTAATAAAATCAGTGCCTTTGAAAAAGAACTATTATAATCATTGTATTCTAGAAAATGATTATCTTCATAAAAAAACTTCTTTATTGACACTTACAATAAACCTTTTAAACTCTTTATTGTAAATAGTCTAAGAGTTTCATTTTTTTGAGACTTTAATTCATTTGTAAAGCCAGTTTTTGAGAAGAGTACAACATAATCAGGTATTATCTCTAAGTCCAAGCAAACTTTCTTTAAATTTGAAACATCACTATTTTTCATTTTTGAATTTGTATATTTACAAAGCCCAACAACGATTTTTCCACTATTAGTTTGAGCTAAAAGATTTATCTCTCTTCTTTCATCATCCCAATATCTTCCAATTTCTGATATTTCATCATTTTCAAAAATTTCTTTTGTATATTCATGACATAATTGTTCAAAAATCAAATCCATAAACTCTGCTTGATAGTTATCAAACTTTTTAAAACATTCATCATAATCTTCCCTTGCTATTCCTTTATATAAAGGAGATACAAAAGCAAACCAAAATCTTAAAAAAGGCGTAGTAAAAAGAAGTTTATCAGCTGTTTCATTTTCTTCAAATTGATTTGTTAAAAAATCCATTGAAGTTTCAGTAGAAATAAACTGTAATTCTTCTAACTCATCAAGAATATCAATCCCTTCTTCATACTCAATATTTGCTCTTTTAAAAGCACTATTTACTCTTCTATCTCCTAAAGAAATTCCTGTTAAAACCTTATGTGATAAAGAAGAATTTTTTGTTTTCTTTTCTATATAATCATGGATATCATAAAAAGCATCTAGTATATGCCGTATAATTAATGTTCTTAAAGGTTTTGTTAAATCAAGCTTTACATCAAGCCCTCCAAAAACAGCAAAATAATTAACAGCTGTTTGCATATCTTTAGGATTGTTTCTTTGACAAAATATTTTAAATTGTTCTAGTATTGTTTTATTTAATAAAATAATGATTTAGCCTTTTTATTTTTTTGAAGTATAGCATAAAAGATAGTCAAAAGCTCAGTATATTTATTTTTATAAAACACTTTTTCTGGCTTTTTTATTAGCTTTTATTAATTTTAAAAGAGTTATTTGTTCCTCTTTTTTTATTGTTTCACTTTTAAAAAGTTCTCCTATTATAGCTGTAGAACTTCGTTCTAGTTTTGATGATATTTGATTTATTGTTATATCTTTTTTAAACATACTTTTTAGTTTGATTTTATCTTCTAAGCTCCACTTTAGACCACTTTTTTTAGCTTTTCCTTTTTCTAAATTCTTTTGTTCTTTTATTTCTTCTAGTTCTTCTTTACTCATTTTAGAAACAACTTGTTTTTTATCATCTTTTTCAAAATTATCTTTTGATTCTGCTATTTTTTTATCAATAAGCTGATTTAATTTTGAACTCATAAGATAATGAAAGTTTTCACTATCTTTAACTAAAACTTTTCTTGCTCTTGTTAAAGAGACATAAAAAAGATTAAACTCATCTATTAATTCTTGATTTGAAAGTTTAGGTAGATTTTTTTGATACTCTTTTAAGCTACTAAAACCTAAATCAAAAATCAAATCTGCGAAATTTGGAAAATCATCGGCAACAATAACTTTATCCCACTCTAAACCTTTTGCTGTATGAGCTGTAGTTAAAAAAAGTATTTCATCTAAACGTTTATCAAAGTTATTACTTTGTCTATTTTCCCAAGCTTTATAAAACTTTATTGCAATTTCTTTAAATTCAAATATTTTTTCTTGGTACTCTTTTACCACCTTTAAGGCTGTTTTTAATTCAAAATCTTCAACTTCTTTAGCATAGGAAGAAACCTCATCTTCGTCTTTAAAGTCTTTTAAAAAAATATTTCTTTTTATTTGATCTGCTTCATTGTTAAGTAAATAATAAAGCTCTATACTTAATAAAAATATTTCATCTGGCTTTCTTACTGTAACAAAAGGTTTTCTTTGTTCTATTCTTTTAGAAATAATTGAAATAAGCTGAGCATTTGTTCTAGAGATATAAGAACTTGTTTCAACTTTAGTTTTATTATTTAAAGATTGTATTTCTATCTCTTCATTTTTAAAGTTTTTCAATAAAATATTTGCATAGTTTGCAATATCTTCATTGAATCTAAAACTTGTAGATAAATAAAGTTCTTTATCACAAGCTATTTTATCGAGGGCATTTTTACTTCCTCTAAAAGAGTAAATTTGCTGGTGCTTATCTCCTACATAGATTTTAACCTTTGAATTTAAAGCTTCAAAAATACCAAGGGTTACTTCATTTGTATCTTGAGCTTCATCAAGCATTATAATATCATGGGAGTATTGAGGTATTTGTTCTTTTGAAAGAAGTAGATAATAATACTTTAAATAAAAGCTATGACTTGGTTTTAACATACCAATAAGCATATAATCAAAAATCTTTTTTGCAGTTTTATGTTCTATATCATCTTTAGAAATTTCATCTTGAGTATTATTACAAAAATTTTCAAATATTTTTAAAGCTGAGATTGCTTGAGTATATGGTATTTCAAACTCTTTTGAAATATCTATTGCTCTATAATTTACTAAAGAATTCAAATCTATTTGAGTATATTTTTTTATTACTGCATAGGCTAAACTATGGGTTGTTTTAACATAAGTATTATTAGGGAAAATTGTACTTGCTTCATTTTTTATTGCAGTATTAAAAGCAAGATATAAAATTTTTTGCTCTTTATAGGTATTTGCAACCTCTTTTAATGTAGTTGTTTTACCTGTTCCTGCAAAGGCATTTATTTTTATATTTCTATACTTTTTTACTGCTTGTATTATCTCTTTTTGTTGTGTTGTCAAATTCATAAAAGAATAATATCTAAAAAATTTTAGCCTATATAAAAATATTGCACTTTGTAATTAAGATATTAACTTATTTCCCAATTTAGGCTTCTATCTTGATAAGATAATAGTTCTTTAAATAAGCCTTCACTTTTAGATAAAACTTCAAAACTTCCTCTTTGTACAAGTTCTTTATTATGTAATACATATATATTTTCTATACCTTTTAATATTTTTAGTTTATGTGCTATTATAATTACTGTTTTATTTTTAGTTAATTTATAAATAGATTCCTGAATAAAATACTCATTTATACTATCAAGAGAAGATGTTGCTTCATCTAAAAGTAAAATAGGTGCATCTTTTAAGAAAGCTCGGGCAATACTTATTCTTTGTTTTTCCCCACCACTTAAATTTACTCCCTTCTCTCCTACTTTTGTTTCAAAACCTTTTTCTAGTTTTTCAATAAACTGTAAACAATTTGCTTTTTTGCATGCTTCTACGATTTCTTTTTCAGTCGCATTTTCTTTTGCTATTTTAATATTATTATAAATAGTATCATCAAATAAATATACTTCTTGAAAAACTTGACTTATACTTGAATATAAACTTTCTAAAGGAATTTCTTTTATATTTTTACCTCCTATTTTAATCTCTCCTTTATCTATATCCCAAAATCTTGCAATAAGACTTAATATTGTAGTTTTACCTTCACCACTTAATCCAACTAAAGCACTTATATTATTACAAGGAAAAGTTAAACTTATATTCTTTAAAACTTCTTTATTTTTATAGGAAAAAGATACATTCTCAAAACTTATTTCATAATTCTTTATTTCTTTATTTGACTTCCTAACTTTAATTGTCTGTAACTCTAAAAGTTCTTTAATTCTAATAATTGCATTATTCATATACTTTAATTCTAAAAAATCTACTAAAAAGACTTTTATCGGTTCAAGTAATCTATATCCTATTATCAAAAAAGACATTAAAAAAGTTATACTTAATGTCTTATCCTCAAAATACTTTAAAGCATACAATATCATAAATAAAAATGCCAACTCACAAAAAATAAAAGATAATAAAATCAAAGGTCCAGGGAACATTTCTAGTTTAAAAGATTTTGATTTAAAATCTTTTAATATTTTTTCTAAATCTATATATTTTTTATGTATATAATTAAAACTTTTTAAATATTTCATTCCTTCACAATACTCTAAAAAATGTCGGGACATTTCTTCTTTAGCTTCTATATGTTTTTTTCCAAAATACATAACTATTAAATTTGCAAAATATATAAAAGGTACTATTAAAAATATTCCTAAAGTTAAGATAAAAGCTAATCTATAATCTAAGAAATATAAAAAGATCAAGATAAAAAAAACTGAAAAAACTCCACTTATAATATTTGGAATACTATGAGAAAAGAAATTTTCAAAAATTCTAACATCTTGAAGTAAACAAGAAGAATAATAAGAACTATGTTTTTCTTTTAAAGAACCTAAAGAGAGTTTATATATATGAATTCCTAACTTCATTCTCAATTCTTGAGAAACTAAAAAAGTAAATTTAGAACTTTTCTTATAACTTAAAGAAGAAATAAAAAGTTGGACAATTAAAAAAACTGCTAATAAAATTATTAAAATATAAATAAACTTTTTATCAGGTGTTGGTTTTAAAAGTTCCCATAAAACAGCAACTAAAATTCCACTTGATGAAGAAATAAGAAAAGAGTGTATTAAATGAAAAGAAAGTACTTTAAAAAACTCTTTTTTTAAATCCCCTATTACAAATAGTATATTTTTTATAAAATTCATTTAATACTCTCCTTTTAAACCAAAATTTTTTGTTTTTATGTAACTTTCCCACATAAGTTTATAAATATTAGAATTTTTTATTAAATCTTCATGTGTTCCTATACTTTCTACTTTGGTCTCATTAAAAACTACTATCTTATGAACATTTTGTATACTAGAAAGTTTATGTGCAATTAAAAGTACTGTTTTGTTTTTAACAAGTTCTGTTAATGCTTTTTGTATTTTATATTCATTTTTAGCATCAAAAAAAGAAGTTGCTTCATCAAGAATAATTATTGGTGAATCTTTAAGAAAAACTCTTGCCAATTGTATTCTTTGAATTTGTCCTCCACTTAATGCAATACTTTTAGAATAAATAGTTTCATAACCATCTTTTAATTTGCTAATAAACCCATGAGCTTGAGCAAGTTTTGCTGCTTTTATTACTTCTTCTAAAGAGAATTCTTTACCCATTGCAATATTTTCAAAAATAGTATCACTGAACATAAAATTATCTTGGAAAACAAAAGAAATCTTATTCATTAAAAAAGAGTAAGATACTTCTTTAATATCTGTATTTCCTATTTTTATAGAACCTTCTTTAAGCTCGTAAAACCTTGCCAAAAGCTCTGCACAAGTACTTTTGCCTGCTCCACTTAAGCCAACAAAAGCAGTTATTTCTCCTTGATTAAGTTTTAAATTAATATTTTCTAAAACTTTTTTTTCACCATAAGCAAAACTTACATTTTCATACTCTATATTATAATTTTCAAAATCTTCTTTTTTTTCTGTATCTTTTAATTTTTCCTCTTCTTCTAAAATATTATCTATTTCATTTACAGCTTCATAAGTTATAAATATACTATTTGCTAAAGTTGAAATTGCTAAAACTGGTTTTAAATAAGCGACACCAAGAATTAAAAAAAACAATAAAGTAATAAAATTTATTTCTTTTTGAAAATAAAAATATACACCAAAAGCTAAAATAGGAAGAATAGAATTGCTTATAAAAGAAATAATAAAAGAATAAAAATTACTATTTTTATCTATATATTCTAATACCCATTGGGTATATTCATCTATTGAATTTTTAAAATTTTTAAATCTATTTGCATCTTGGTTAAATATTTTCATTAAAGCAATTGAACGAACATATTCAACAACAACACTATCCATTCTTTGGATACTTTTAGAATATACTTTAGTTATTTCTTGTAAAGCTTTTGTCTTAAAGATAATAAAAAGCCATAAAAAGAAAACAATTAATGGTGCTAAACTAGCAAAAGCAAGTCTATAATCAAGAATAAACATATAGATTAATATAAGAACAGGCATAAGAGAAGCTTTTACAATATCAATTAAATTATGTGCTAAAAATTTTTCTATTTTCTCAATATCATCAACTAATACTTTTTTTAATTCACCTGTTGCCCTATTTTGTAAATATCCTATAGATAAAGTTGCTAATTTTTTTGCAATTTGAACTCTAAAGTTATATAAAATTTCAAAAGCTGCCATATGAGATAATATTAAGGCAATATACAAACATACATAAGCACAGATTATTGTAATAATGCTATAAATAACATATGTTTGAAGTAATTTATACTGAAAATTATTGGATACACTTTGATTTAGAATCTCATAACTTAAAATATATGGGGCAAGACTTAAAATAGCATGTAAAGAAGCAAAAAAACAGGCTAAAAAAAGTAAATACTTTTTAGCCTATGCTATTTCTAAAAGTCTTAATATACCTTTTTTAGCTTTCATAATCTTCCCTTAACTTGAAAATTGAAAAAGTGTATGAAATAATATAAATACAAAGTAGACAAATAAAAGCTGAGACAAAACCATATTCTGAACTTATTGTTAAAAAGACCTTTGTAAAAACCAAAGAGATAAATAACATAAATCCATGTTGAATATTTACTTGTGTTCCTGCTAGTTCTTTTGAACTATTTTTCATAATAAAAGTATAGTATAGAGTCATAAATAAACCTAAACAAAAATAGTTATAAGAGAGAAAAATTGTTGATAAAACATGATCATTCGCAAAAGCTTCTAAATTTATCATTATTAAGATATCAATAAATATTAATGTTGAAGTAAGAATATAACTTTTATATTGACCTAAATATTTCATAATATATCCAGCCAAAAAAGCTGCTAATATTCCAAAAAAAGAACTTATTATATTTTGAGATATTGCAATTTCAATTAATGTCCATTCATTTCTTATTAATAGCTGTTGAATTAAAGAAAAACTTCCTTCTACTATAAAATAAGCTGGTGTCATAATAAAAAGTAACTTCAATACTTTTTTATTTCCTAAAAAACTTAATACCTTAAAGTAACTAACTCTTAGAGGTTTTACTTCATTTATCTTTTCTTTATAAAAGAATAAAAAAAATGTGGGAATTAAAACTAAAATACTCAATATTAAAAGAGTAGTTTTCCAAGTATAAACTTCATATGAATATAATGGTAAACATAAACCTAAAAGAGAACCTAAAAAAGTTCCTGCTGTTTGCATTGAATTTGCATACTTTAACTCTTGTTCATCTAAACTATTTACAACTAAACCATCAACACAAATATCTTGTGTGGAAGAAAAAAAGTTAATAAGAGTAATTAAAGAAAGAGAAATTAAAAAACTATCTGAAATAGAATAAAAAGCACAAAAAACCATTGATAAGGATAAACTTATTTGAACTAAAATTAGCCAAGAGCGATAATGCCCTTGTAAAAAACTAATTTTATTTTTATCTATAAAAGGAGCCCATAAAAATTTGATAACCCAAATAAGCCCTAACATATATATACTTCCAATTGTTTCCATAGATACTCCTTGAGTAGCAAGTATTGCGGGAATTGCTCCAAAAAAGAAACCTAATGGAATAAATTGAGTTGTATATAAAAGCAATAAAAAACTAAATTTTTTAGTAAAAATATACATCTATTTTTCCTATTAAAACTTATAAGAAAGTTCAAAACCAAAAGTTCTACCTTCCCCTGCTCTTGCATACCATTCATCACTCATTTCAAAAGCTCTTGTAATATAAGTTTTATCAAAAATATTTTTACTCCATAATTTAAAATCAATATTATTTATTGTAGTACCAAAGCTTAAATCTACTAATTCATAAGACTTTTGTTTTACAGTATTATCCAAATCAAAGTACATATCTCCTACAGCATTTAATTTAGCTAATAAATAAGTATCTTTTAGAAAATTATATTTTGCAGTTATATTATAAGTATATTTTGGGGTATTTGGTGCTCTATTACCATCATAGCTTCTTTGTCCAATAATATTTCCAGAAGCATCTAAAATATTATCTTTATACTCATCAAATTCTGATTTGTTATATCCTATTCCTGATGATAATAAAAACTTATCAGTTACTTGATAAGTAAAGTCAAACTCAAATCCTCTTATGGTAGATTTACCAGCATTTGAAGTAATTGAGTCAGGATAATATTGTTGTTCTACTTGTTGGTCATCAATATTAATTTGATAAATTGCTAAATTTGTAAATAAGCTATCATCTAAAAACCTTGATTTAAAACCAACTTCAAAATTATTTGATTGTTCAGCTTTGAACTCTTGATTATCTATTGGAGCTAAAGAGTTGTATCCTCCTGATTTATAACCTTTTGAATAACTTGCATATAAAAGATGTTGCTCATCTAAATTAAAATTGAATGAAACCTTAGGTAAAATTTCCGAAGAATCTTTACTTTTACTCATTGAATCAGAAAACATACCAAAAGAAGACATATCTTTATCATAACCTTCAGTATATTTATAATCTTTTTGTTCTTTATCATATCTAAGTCCAAATGTTACATCAAAAGAATCAGTAAAAAGATAATTCATTTGAGAGAAAAGTGCATAGTTTTTTGTATCCATATCACTTCCTGTAAGCTGGGTAAAACTTGGCATTCCATATAAAGGATTTCCTTGACGCATTTCAAAGTCTACTGTCTGCTCATTACTTTCTTTACTAAAATATGCTCCAATTAAATAACTAAAATTTTCAAAAGAGGAATTAAGCCTAAATTCTTGAGATAAGAAATCTATTTCTCTATCTGTTTTAAGTCTCATTACATCATATACTGAAAAGTCCAAATCATTATAATCAATATTTTTTGTATCACTTGCTGCTGTAATTGAAGTAAAAGTTAAATTATCATTTTCATATATTGATTTTAATGAGAATTTATCATTTTTAAATTCACCTTCACCATCAAAATCCATATCTACTTTTCCAGGATTATTTAAAACTTCAGCAAGAGTATTAAAGCCTGTATATCCATTGTCATAATCATTTCTATCATAAGAAAGAATAAAATCTAAATTATCTGTAGGTAAATATCTTAATGAAACTCTTGAATCAATTCCTTCGATATTGTCTGATTTTTTATTTTTTGTATATCTATTTTCAAAATATCCATCACTCTTATACTTTCTAAGAGCAGCTCTTAAAAATAAATCATTCTCAATAAGTTTCACATTTACTAAGCCCTTATATTCTTGAGTATTATTATTTGCTAAACCAATACTTACATCTGCACTATTTTCATTTACTGGTTTATTAGTAATAATATTAATCGCACCTGATTCTGTATTTTTACCATATAAAGTACCTTGTGGACCTTTTAGTATTTCAACTCTTTGAATATCTAAAATTTCACTATCAAACATAGGGTAATATATATCATCGACAAAAAAACCTATGGCTTGTTCTCCTTCCATAGTAGGTGTTATTCCTCTTAAAGATAAAAAACCTGCTGTTCCATGATGATTTGTCTTTATCATAAAAAGTCCAGGAGTACTATTTACAATATCTTCAGTATCCAAAATTTTTTGTTCTTTTATATCATCACTATCAAGAATATCTAAGCTCAAGGCGATATTTTGCTTTGATTCCTTTTTCTTTTGTGCTGTTACTGTTACATCTTCAAGTTTTATAGTCTCCTCTGCTAAAAGATTTGAAGTAATAATACTTATAATTAGTAATCCATTTAAAAGTTTCAATTTGTCTCCTTAAGTAGTTGTTAAATATTTTTGTATTATATTTTATATGATAATGCATATCAATATTGTATTTATTATAAAAAACTTTTTTTTTATGATTAAACGAAAAGAGAAAAAATGCCAAAAATACTTAGCTTTGAAAATATAAATGAAATGAATAAAGAGAATAGTTCAAATACTACTTTTTTTATGCCCAAAGAACTTGCAGAAGGTCAAATTTCACTAGTTCCTGTTTGTAAAGGTCTTTTTTTTTATAAGTTTGATATTGATGTAAAAGAAGATTTTATAATAGAAAATAAATTTGAAGACACTCTCGTTTCTTTTTCAGCTTTTTTAAATGGCAGTATCCAATATAAAAATGTTGATTTTAAAATAAATAAAACTTTTAAGCCAAATCATTTAAGTGTAAGTGCACTAAATCAAGAAAATGGAAAAAGTTTTTATAAAAAAGATTCAAATTTAAAAATAATAAATATGGTTGCAACAAAAGAGTTTATTGAAAATCAAATTATTTCCAAGGAAAATAATCCTTTAAATAAAACTTTACAAGACTTAGAAAACAAACCTCTATTTAAAATACTTAAAGATTCTCCTTGTAGTTTTGAAACTTTATTAAGCTTAAATACTATTTTCAATTCGTCACATAATAACAAACTTGAAAACCTGTTACTCCAAAGTCATACCTATGGACTTTTATATAATTGGCTTAATAATATTCAAGAAGAAAAAGAGTTCCTTCCCTCTATAGAAAGACACTATTTAAATAAATTAATGGTTTATATAGATGAAAACTTATTTAAAGATTTGACCCTAAAAGAACTTGCAAAAGTAGCAAGTACAAATGAAACAAAATTACAAAAGATTTTTAAAATAGAGTATAATACTACAGTTTTTAAATATATTATTAATAAAAGACTTGAAAAAGCAAAAAAACTTTTAGAAACAAATGAATACTCAATTAATGAAGTTTCTGAGTTAGTGGGATACAAACATCAAAGTAATTTTACTTTTGCTTTTTTTAAGAAGTTTAATATTTCTCCAAAAGAAGTATTAAAAAATAAAAAGTTTTATTTCTAAAAGAAATTATATCTTCTGCAAAAATGCATTTAAAGAGTTAGCAAATTTTTGTGCATCTTTTTGAGTAAAGGCAGCTGGTCCTTTTGTAAGTTCTCCACTATCTCTAATTTCTTGCATTAGATTTCTTACTGCTAGATACTCTTTTATATTATCTTTAGTGTAAGTTTCACCTCTATGATCTATTGCATGAGCTTTTTTTTCAATAGTTCTATTTGCTAAAGGAATATCAGCTGTAATAACTAAATCACCCTCTTCTAGAAGTTCTATTATTTTATTATCTGCTTCATCTGCACCTTGATTTACAACTAGATATTTTATAAAAGAAGAAGTTCCTATATTAACTTTTTTATTTGCTATTACCAATGTTTTTAAAGATAATCTTTCTATTGCTCTAAAAACTATTGGTTTTAAAAGATTAGGAAAAGCATCTGCATCAATATATAAAGTCATTACAAAATTTCTTGTACTCGTCCTACTTGACCATCTTGAAGTCTAACTTTAATTCCATGGGGATGGGAAGGAGAATTTGTCAATATATCTTTAACAATTCCTTGGGTTAATTTACCTGTTTTTTGGTCTTGCTTTAAAACTATTTTGACTTTTAGTCCTTGTTTAATATTAAATCTTTTTTTATTCATTGTAATTTAGTACTTTCTTTGCTTCATTTAGGTTATAAAAGAAAATTGCTTTAAAAGAAAAGGTTACTTTTGTCTTTTTCTCTTCAGAGGTATCTAAAATAGGAAAAGAAAAAGACTTTCCTTCTTCATTTTTTACTTCAAAGTTTATAATTACTGATTTTAAAGTTTTCATCATATTCATAGTTTCTTTATATTTCTTTGGCTCAATTCCATCTAACATATCACTAGTTTTTTCTTCTCTTCTTATTGCATCAAATAAAGTAGAAAAAGTCTCTTTATATATAGATTTACTAAGACTTACTTTTATTTTTGAAGTATGAAAAGCACCACTTTTATTTAACAAAGGGCTAGGTTTTATATCTCTTATTTCTTCAATCATTTTTAAAAAAGAGTTTTGCCCTCCTACTATTTCACTATATTCTGTAAATAAAGAGTGTAACTCTTGTTTTGTATTTTTATCTAATTTATTAAAATCCATTTTTATCCATTTTTTAATTTCTTGTATATTTTATCAAATACCCTTTGAAGGCTTTTTTTAAATATTCTTCAGTTTTTTTAGGTTTAAAATTCATAAAAGAGAAACCTAAGTCTTGCATTTCTTTACCAAATTTAGCATGATTTCCTCTTCCAGGATCAGATATTATTACTTCACATTTATCATTAGAATGTTTACTTATAAAAGAAGCTAACTCTTTTATATGCCATCTTTCATATAAAATATCACTACCTATAATCAAATCAAACTTTCCTAAATGATCATCTTCATCAGTCCAACTAGTTCTTTCAAAAGGAATATTTTTTAAGCCATTTAATATAGAATTAGTATTTAAAAAATTCTCAACTTCTGGATGATAATCTGTCGCCGTAATATTTGCATTTTTACTATTTAACAAGTGACTTGAAAGTCCTATTCCACAACCAACTTCAAGAATCCTTTTATTTTCAATATTATAATCTTTCATATAATGTGCCAAAACTTCAGATGCTGGCCAAACAATACCAAAAAGAGACCATGTAGCAGAGGAGATTCCATAATCATTTAGTTCTTGTTCTTTTAAACTATCATATTGCTGCCTATCCCGAAGTGTTTTTAGATGAATATCTACTTTATCAAACTCATAAGTTTGATATTTTATTCGAATCTTACTCATATTTATTTAATCCTTTATTTATATCTAATCAATAAATAAAGTTTATATTTGTTCCATTAAGAATAAAAAAAGCAAAAGATATTAATTAAAATTTATTATATTATATAATGTATAACTTAATTTAAAGCCTTTTTAAATTATCTTGATTCAATTTATATATGGTAGGAGTTAGACTTTGAATAAAAGATTTATGGTGGGATACTATTATCATAGATTTATTAATGCTATTTAAAATATTGATAATCTTCTCTTGAGCTTCATCATCTAAAGCATTAGTAGGTTCATCAAGTAATAAAATTTTTGGTTCAGAAATAAGAATTGCAGCAAGGGCAACTATTTTTTGTTCACCACCACTTAAATCAAAAATATTTCTATTTTGCAAAGGAAGAATATCTAATTGTTCAAGCATTAAACAAGCCTTTTTATATACTTCTTCTTTACTTAAACCTTTTGCTCTTAAATTAAACATTATATCTTCAATAACAGTAGGACATAGAAAAAAGTCATTCACATCTTGGGGCAAATATCCAATTTCATTTCTAAACTTTTTATACTCTTTTAAAGAAGTCATTTCTTCGTGAAAAAGAAAAACTTTTCCTTTATTAGGTTTTATCAAACCTGCTATGATTTTAAGTAAAGAACTTTTTCCACTTCCATTAGAACCTACTATTGCAATTTTTTCTTTATGAGATATATCTAAATTAAGATTTTCAAAAAGAACTCTTCCATTTATTTCATAAGATAAATTTTTAATATTAACCGAACAACTCAAAAAATAAATCCTTTTATATATAATACAAAAATTAATACAAGTAAAATAAAATCATAATATGAAAAGTTTTCAGTATTCATTAAATAAATTTTACCATTAAAGTTTCTTAAGCTAAAAGATTCTTCCAAAGCTTGTGCTTTTCTTATAGCTTTTACAAAAATATGTCCAAATAGATTTCCATATGTTTCATAAGTAAAAAAAGAAGTATTTGCTTTAAAACCTCTTGCTTTTAACATCATTTTTATATTTTTTAATTCTAAGCTTAAAATTTGAATCATTTTTAAGGAAAAATATACAGAGCTTATGATTGTTTTGGGGAACTTTAAAGTATCTAAAGCTCTTACAATATCATAACCACTTGATGAATAAAAAATTGCTAAGTTAAATAAAATAATCATATTTGTTCTTAAGTAAATATTTAAAGCCTCTTCAAAAGTGCTTTGAAATAGTAAAACAAAAAATATCATTATGATAAAAATATTTAAAATAAGCACTCTTTTTAAGATTTTAAAAATATTTGAATATTGACAAAACAATACAAAAGCTAAAGGTATAAAATATAAAAAATGAATAGTTGAAAAGCTAAGAGAAATAGAATAAAAAATTGCACCAAGAAGACTAAAGGTTGGAGAAATTTTTATCATACTTTTATTCTTTTTAATAAAATAAAAATTACTATTATCAAACAAAGAGCAATAAAAGATTGTAAATAACTATATAAATTTTCATCTTTAATACTCTTTTTCTTCTCTTTATTTTCTATAGCTTTTTTCAAGTTTAACTCTTTTTTTACAGCATGTCCACCTAAAGCTTCTATTTTTATATATTTTACTTTTGAATACTCTTTTAAATAATATTCACCCTCTTTGTTAGTCTTTAAAGTTTGAAGTAGATTATTATTTTCATCAAAAAGTTCTATTTTACAAGATTTACAAGGACTTCCTGAAGCAAAATACGAGTAAATATATAATTGATTATTTTCTGTTTCTAAAAAAAGATTTAATTTATGGGCAAATAGACTTAAAGAAAAAAATAAGATTAAAAATATTTTTCTCATAAATTAGAATCCTTTATTAAATTAGGCATTGTTTTTTTAATATAATTTATTAAAAATAAACTTATAAAACCTTCAATAAACATTCCCGGAATATTTGCTAAAAAGATAGTATAAGAAGCATAAAGATACTCTTCTTTAGAAAGAGATAAAACTAAGGCTAATAAAATAGTTGAAAATAACACCGATAAAAAGCCTACCATAAAATATTTAATTTTTTCATTGAAAAAATTTAGCAATTTTAACTTAAAAATATAAAAGATAAATACTCCAGGAAGAGACATTATTAAAATATTTGCACCAAGAGAAGTTATTCCTCCATAGCCCAATAAAACTCCTTGAAACAAAAGTGCAATAAAAATTGCCAAAAAAATCTGAAAGCCTAAGATAATTCCAATAACTCCAATTAAGAGTAAATGGATTTGAACAAATCCAAGTGGTATATGTACAAAAGAGGCTATAAAAAACAAGGCTGTCATTGCAGAAATTAAAGCAATATTTTTATTTTTTATTCCTTTTAGAGAATATAGCAAAAAAACACCTGCTATAACTGCTGTGCTTATTGCTACTTCACTACTTAAAATACCATCAGAGATATGCATTCTTAGTAAGCCTTAATCCAAATTAATGCTCCATTTTCAATAGGGTATTTTTTTCCTTTATACTCTTTTTCTCCTTCTTCAATTAAAGCTGCAAATCCCCACCAACCTTTATGGTTCATCACAAAAGAGAAATTCCCATTTTCATCAGTTTTAACTACTTGAGTTATATGGGTATCACTAGGAGCTTTTAATCCAAATTCATTATATAATTCAACTTCTACCTCAACATTTGAAGCTGGTTTTCCATTATGTAGAACCTTTGCTTTAAAAATATTACCTGCATATAAAGAAAAAGGTTTTACCATAGGAATAATTTCATATTTTAAACCAAGAGGTTCATCCCAACCATCTTCAACAGAATATGCTGAAACAATAAGTTTAGGAACATGAGAAATATATTTACCTTCGTCTGGTTCAAAATACTCTTGAGGTTGTGTATAAAATTTATAAACACCTGGTCTTTTTATAGTATATGAACTTTGCCATGCTTTATGATCAAATTTTTTAGTCTCTACTAAAGGTAATTCTTCTTTTTTGTTTCCTAAATATATTCCTTTAGGTTTTTCCATTGTCATACCTGTTTGTTCAAAAGGGTGAATAAACATTAGATCAAATTTTAAATTTGATTCATCTTTACTTTTAACATTATCTGTTGAAGGAAGAAATGTTAAAAAATGTGCACTTGCAAAACTAACCACTGTAGCTAATATAAATATTACTTTTTTCATTATTGTCCTTTTTTTATTTTTATTATAAGTATATAATTTTAATATCTTAGAAAATATTTTTTTTCTTATGTATTTTCTGAACTATTTTATCGCTTCTATCCATTGAATTATTTTTTCAAAAGAGTCCTGCTCTTTTTGAGTTATAAAAACAGAAGGTTTATTTTTTCTATTTGCTTTTACATCTTTTTCAAAACTTTCTAAATCTACATTAACATAAGGGCATAAATCTATTTTATTAATAACTAATAAATCACAAAACAATAAACCAGCCCCTTTCTTTCTTGGAATATCTGCGCCCTGCGCTACATCAATTACATATAAGTAATAATCGATTAATTCATAAGAAAAAGTCGCACTAAGATTATCTCCACCACTTTCTATAAAGATAATATCAGGATTAAATTTTTCTTCTAACTCCTCTACTGCTTTTTGATTCATAGAGATATCATCACGTATTGCTGTATGTGGACAACCACCAGTTTCCACACCTATAATCTGTTCGTTGTTTAAATCTAATTTATTTTTTAGATAATTAGCATCTTCAGTTGTATAAATATCATTTGTTACTATTCCTAGTGAATACTTGTCTTTTAACATATTTGTTAATGTTTCAATGATTGAAGTCTTTCCACTACCTACAGGTCCTGCAATTCCTATTTTTATTCCCATTTATTAATTTCCTTTTTAAGTTGTAAACATTTTTGGTTCTAGATTTAAGTGTGAAAATATCACCTCTTCAAATAAAGGGTTAAAGTTACTTAAGTTTTTTGAACTATTTTTTATTTCTTCTTCTATAATGTCATCAAAACTAAAAAGTAGTTGTTGTATTTCACTAGGTTTTATCTTTGAGATTTTTAAACTTGTACTTGCAATATTAATTAAGTTTTTTTTACACCATAAAAGAAGAAATGTATCTACATCAAGACCTAATTCAAAAGCATAAGCACTTAAGATAAAAAGCTCATTTCCATAGGCTTTTTTATCTTTTACATTTTGAAAATACTCTTTTACAATAGGCGAAGTTATATCAAAATCAATATGTTTTAGGTAGTTTTCTCCTAAATCTTTTAAAGCCTTTGCATATTCAAAACTAAACATTGAAGCATATTTTTTATCTTCTTTTAGTAAGTGAGATATTTTCTTCTCTTTTAAAAGACTAAATACTTTTTTAACAATAGTAAATTCCATCTTTTGATATTGGTCTTTTATTATATTTTCTAAGAATTTTTTTAAACTATTCTTGTCATAAACATGACCTAATACAATATGTGGTTCAAGTCCAAATGAATGAACAAAAGCCCCTGATGGAAAGGCTCCATCAAGTAGTTGTAAAAATCTACTTAGTGCTTTAGTGTGAGTGATGTGCGTTTCCATTTGGTTTAAATAGACCTTTACCTTTTTTTACTGTTACACTATCATTTTCTTCACAAGATTTGATAATATCAGTAGTTGAAATATCTTCTAAAATAGTGATTTTATAATCTTCTACACAAATAGGTTGGTGTCTATTTCCTATTTCATATGCTGTTCTTGCAAAAGTAATGTGGTCATCAAATTCTAAAGTATAAATAGTATCTTCAGATTTAGAAATTTTAATTTTATATCCATCTTCACAAAGTAAAATATCATTTTCATGAAGGTGTGTATATTTAGCTTTTACAATAAACTCTTTACCCTTTTGAGTAATAGCACTTAAATTAGGTTTTTGCATATCAAACCAATCTAAAAGTACATTATCATCTGCTGGTATATCTTTTTTTATTTCAATTGCTTTTTTTATCATTCGTACTCCTAAAATAGAAAATATCTTTTAGCCATTGGTAACTCTTCTTGGAAAGATGATTCTATAATCTCACCATTAACTTTTACATCATAAGTTTCTGGGTCAACTTCAATATCCCCAATAAAGTCATTTAACTTCATATCTTTTTTACCTATATTTCTTGTGTTTTTAACTGCAAGCATAGATTTATTTGTATTCATTTTTTCTACTAAACCATTTTCCAATGATAATTTAGAAACAAACAGTGCACTTGTATTTGCAGCTGCTTTACCTAAACTGCCAAACATAGGTCTATACATATTTGGTTCAGGGGTTGGAATAGAGGCATTTGAATCCCCCATCATAGCTAGTGCTATAAAGCCACCTTTTATAATAAGTTCTGGTTTAACTCCAAAAAATGCAGGTGTCCAAAGGACTAAATCTGCCATTTTCCCAATTTCAACACTTCCAACATGTTCATCAATACCACAAGCAATAGCAGGGTTTATAGTATATTTTGCAACATACCTTTTGATTCTTTCATTATCAGCTTTTTCATCATCACCTTCTAGGGCACCTCTTTGTTTTTTCATAGAGTCTGCTACTTGCCAAGTTCTTGTAACTACTTCACCAACTCTTCCCATAGCTTGTGAATCACTACTTGTAATAGATATTGCTCCAATATCGTGTAAAACATCTTCTGCAGCAATAGTTTTACCTCTAATTCTACTTTCTGCAAAACTTACATCTTCAGGAATTTTTGCACTTAAATGGTGACAAACCATAAGCATATCAAGGTGTTCTTCTATTGTATTTTTAGTATAGGGTAAAGTTGGATTTGTACTTGATGGTAAGATATTAGCAAGTCCTGCAACTTTCATAATATCAGGTGCATGACCACCACCTGCTCCTTCACTATGGAAAGTATGAATAGTTCTTCCAGCAAAAGCATTTACTGTACTATCTACAAATCCTGATTCATTTAAAGTATCTGTATGAATTGCAACTTGTACATCAAGGTCATCTGCAACTTTTAAACAAGTATCAACTGCATTTGGAGTTGTTCCCCAGTCTTCATGAAGTTTTAATCCCATAGCACCGGCTTCAATCTGAACCTTTAAAGCTTCATAACTTGAACTATTTCCTTTACCCATAAAACCAAAGTTTAAAGGTAAATCATCAACTGATTCAATCATTTTATGAATATTCCATTCTCCTGGAGTACAAGTTGTTGCATTTGTTCCTGTATTTGGACCCGTACCCCCACCAATCATAGTTGTAACACCACTAGCTAGTGCTTCATCTATTTGACCAGGACTTATAAAGTGAATATGTGAGTCAATTCCACCAGCAGTGATTATTTTACCTTCAGCTGATAAAATCTCTGTATTTGCACCTATTTCTAAACCTTCAGTGATGCCATCAGTGTTGTATGGATTTCCAGATTTTCCAATTGCAGAGATTTTTCCATCTTTGATTCCAATATCAGCTTTGTAAATACCTGTATAATCAATAATTACAGCATTTGTGATAATAACATCAGCAGTATCTACAACTAATGGAGATTGACTCATACCGTCTCTAATAGTTTTACCACCGCCAAATTTTGATTCTTCTCCATATGTTGTATAGTCTTTTTCAATTTTTGCTATTAAAGAAGTATCAGCTAATCTAAATCTATCATTAGTTGTTGGTCCATACATTGAGGCATATTTTACTTTAGAAATCTTCATACCCTACTCCCTATAAACTCTTCAAGGTTTTTCATAGCTTTTTCTTTAGTCTCTTCAACATCTAAATAACCATTAACAAGACCATTAAATCCTGCAATATATCTTTTCCCATTGAAAGGAACTACTTCAATTTCTTTTTTAGACCCTGGCTCAAATCTTACAGAAGTTCCACTTGGGATATTTAGTCTTTGACCATAAGCTTTTTGTCTATCAAAATCTAAGAAGGCATTAGTTTCAAAGAAATGGTAGTGAGAACCTACTTGAATGGGTCTATCTCCTACATTTTCTACTTTGATTGTAGTTACAGGATAATTGGCATTTAGCTCAATTTCACCTTCATCTATAAAATATTCCCCTGGAGTTATGTCGGATTTTGTAACAGAAATAGGGTTATGTACAGTAACAAGTTTTGTTCCATCATCAAAAGTAGCTTCTGTTTGTACCATATGCATCATTGAAGCAACACCAGGTAAAACATCAGCAGCACCTAAAACTTTTGTTGCCTCAACCATAAGCTGGGCAACACTTTTACCATCTCTTGCTCCTTCAAGGATAAAGGAACTGATAATAGCAGAAGCTTCAGGGAAATTGAGTTTAAGTCCTCTTTCCTTTCTTTCCCATGCTAGTTTAGAAGCTGTATAAATCATAAGCTTTTCTTGTTCACGATTTGTTAAAAACATAAAAAGTCTCCTTTATTTATCTAAAATTAGTGTATCAAAAACTAAAAGATTATTATTTCTTCAACTGTATACTTTATAATCAGAATACTAATTATTCTTATACTTTAATCTGTACATATGTAATAAAGGCTCTGTATAACCAGAAGGCTGAGCTTTTCCTTTAAAAATCAAATCACTTGCTGCTTTAAATGCATAGCCATCATAACTTGGTGCCATATTTATATAACTTGTATCTTTTTCATTTTGTTTATCAACAACTTTTGCCATCTGTTTTAAAGACTCTAAAACTTCCTCTTTTGTACAAATTCCATGTTCTATCCAGTTTGCAAGATGTTGAGAGGAGATTCTAAGTGTTGCTCTATCTTCCATAAGTGCTACATTATTTATATCAGGAACTTTAGAACATCCAATTCCTGCATCAATCCATCTAACAACATATCCTAAAATACTTTGGCAGTTATTATCTATTTCATTTTTAATAATCTCTTTTGATAAATCTTCTTTAAGTAAAGGTATTGTTAAAAGCTCATTTAAACTTGCTTTTCTTTTTCCTTTTAACTCATTTTGGATACTTAGTACATTAACTTTATGATAGTGCATTGAGTGTAAAGTTGCAGCAGTAGGAGATGGTACCCAAGCAGTGTTTGCACCTGATTTTGGGTGAGAAATTTTTTCAAGCATCATTTTTGCCATCTCATCTGGCATAGCCCACATCCCTTTTCCAATTTGAGCTTTACCTTGCAGTCCACACTCTAAACCAATATCAACATTCCAAGTCTCATAAGTTTTTATCCAAGTTTCACTTTTCATTTTTGTTTTAGGTGTCATGGCTCCTGCTAGCATAGAAGTATGAATCTCATCACCTGTTCTATCTAAAAATCCAGTATTAATAAATACTACTCTTTTAGAAGCTTGTCTAATACACTCTTTTAGATTAACTGTAGTTCGTCTTTCTTCATCCATAATTCCTATTTTGATTGTATTTTCTGGAAGATTTAAAGCTTTTTCTACACTTTCAAATAGTTTAACTGCAAAGGCAACTTCTTGGGGTCCATGCATTTTTGGTTTTACTATATAAATAGATTTTGTTCTACTATTTTTCTTTTCGTTTTTGTTTGTTAAATCAGGAATTGCAGCTAAAGTTGTAATCATACAATCCATAATCCCTTCATAAACTTCATTTCCATCTTTATCTAAAATAGCTGGATTTGTCATAAGATGACCAACATTTCTAATAAATAGAAGACTTCTTCCGTGTAGAAATAACTCTTTGTCATCTATAGTTTTATATTTTTTATCAGCATTTAATGTTCTAGTAACTGTTTTGCCACCTTTTTCAAAGCTGTCTTCTAAATCACCTTTCATAAGACCAAACCAGTTTCTATAAACTTCAACTTTATCTTGGGTATCTACTGCTGCAATAGAGTCTTCACAATCCATAATAGTAGAAACTGCAGCTTCTACAACTATATCTT
This sequence comes from Halarcobacter mediterraneus, assembly GCF_004116625.1. Lineage (NCBI taxonomy): Bacteria > Pseudomonadati > Campylobacterota > Epsilonproteobacteria > Campylobacterales > Arcobacteraceae > Halarcobacter > Halarcobacter mediterraneus. The sequence goes on along the minus strand of NZ_NXIE01000005.1, from coordinate 87,227 downwards.
TTACCCCTGCAACATCAAGTTTTCCAATAAAGCTTTCTTTGTCAAACTCAACAATTACATGAAGATTGTTGTTTTTAAATACTAATGCTTTTAGGTTTTCTTTTTCACCCTCGTAAGCAACTAGTTTTGAAGCATCTTCTAAAGTTGTTGTAGTGTTTGAAAACTCTACTTCTAATTTTTCTTCAACTATTTTATATGAAATTGCATCTTTATAGCTTCCCTCTTTAAGTGGTGCAACTGTATCTAAATGCTCTTTCGCATAATCTACAACTGCTTTTCCTCTTTTTTCATTGTACTCTTTTGTAATTGCTAGTTCGCCATCAGTTGAGATTACATCAGTTCCATAAAGAGCATCATATAAACTTCCCCATCTAGCATTTGCAGCATTTAAAGCAAATCTAGCATTTTTAACTGGAACAACTAGTTGTGGTCCTGCTTGAAGTTTTATTTCTTCATCTACATTTTGTGTTTCTACTTTGAACTCTTCTTTTTCTTCAACTAAATAACCAATTTGTTTTAAAAAGTTTTTATACTCATCAAAACTATTTTCATCGTATTTATTAGTTTTATGCCAAGTATCAATTTGTGCTTGAAGTTCATCTCTTTTTTTTAGTAAAGAGATGTTTTCAGGAGTTAATTGATTAATAATATCTTCAAAATTCTTCCAGAAATCTGCTTTTTTGATTTCTGTTTGTGGAAGAATCTCTTCGTTTATTAAATTTAATAGTTTTTCATCAATATTTAAATTATTTATTTTTATATACATATTTTTCCTTTTAGATAAAAGCTAATTCTTTTTGTGTTTCATTTTTTGATAAAGTTAAATGCACTACCCCACCAAGAAGTGCTCCAATAATCCATCCATAACCATTAAGTAAGCTCAAATTCTCAACCCATACGGTGCAAATTGAAAAAACTGCTCCAATTGAAAATGCAATAATTGTATTTTTATTCCACCCATTATCATAATAATATTCACTTTTTTCACTTTCATCATATAACGAGTCAATATTCAATTTTTGTTTTTTAACAAAATAGTAATCAACAATTAAAATCCCATATAAAGGAGCAAGTGTTGCACCAAGAGTATTTACTATTGGACTAATTCCTACATTACTAATAAAACTTACCCAAAATCCGCCAATCACAAGTGCAAATAATGATGTTATTACACCAGATTTTTTAAATGAAAGTTTTTTGGGTGCAAGATTTGAGATACCATTAACAGCAGGAATAAAGTTAGCAACTAAATTAATACCTACAGTTGCAGTAAAAAATGTAATTGCAGCAACTAAACTTAATACTGTACTATCAGCTCTTTCAACAATATCCATAGGGTTTGTTAGTTTTTCACCAAATACTACAACTGAACCAGCAGTTATTAAAAGTGCCAAAGCTGAGAAAAAAACCATATTAAAAGGTAGTCCCACAAAATTTCCAACTACCATTGATTTTTCATCTTTTGCATATCTTGAAAAGTCACTAAAGTTAATCATAACAGCTGCAAAATAAGCAATCATTGTTCCTAGAATTGCAAAAAAACCATTTACTTCACTACTAAAAGTTGAACCTTCATGAGAGAAGATATTATTTGCAACATTAAATAAATCTCCACTAGATTTACTCCATAAAACAACTAATAATCCAATCATAATGATATAAACAAAAGGAGCTGCAAAATTTAAGAATTTAGATACCCATGACATTCCTTTTGAGAAAATCACCATTTGAAGTATCCATACAATAAAAAAAGATAACCAACCAATTGAATCAATACCTAAAAATTTAACTTCAGGGTGAATCCCTGTAGAAGCAGTAATTAAAAGGTGTAAGGCAGTTGAAGCAAAATATGTTTGAACTCCAAACCAAAAAACAGCAACTATAGCTCTTATAATAGCTGATAATTTAGCCCCATTTACTCCCATACTTGAACGTGCAAGAACAGGATAAGGAATTCCATAGTCAACTCCAGCTTTACCTGAAATATTTACTAAAAAAGTAACCAATAATCCAGCAACAATAAGTGCAAAAAATGCAGTCCAACCTGTTACTCCATAACTTATAAAAAGTGAGGCAACTAGTGTATATCCAAAAAGACTTTGTATATCATTTGCCCAGATATTTGACACTTCAAACCATTTCCAATTTTTCTCACTCTTTTTTGTAGGTGACAAAGAGTCACTGTTTACATCATTTATCATAATAATTCCTAATATATTTAATATAAATAAATCCACTACAAAAAAGTCTTTATCAATAGTTATCTCGTAATGGAACCTAAGTTTTCATCTCCATAAAATTCCTTTTTTTAATATTTCTTTTTATATAATCAAATTGGCGTTATGACTTTTTTATGGAAATATTAAAATATTGAAATAAAAAAGTCTTTATGGTGGTTTACTATCATTTTCTTCTAACATATTACCTCTTTAGTAAATAGATACTTTCTTTTTTTAGATCATATTCTATACATTCGACAATTTTTTGTTCTTCTGTTTTATTATCTGCTCTATCTATAACAATAAATTGCTCTTTATCTTTTAAGCAAATTAATGGAAAATGCCAAATACCTCTATTGTAATAAACCCCTTGCTCTCCATTTGTAACAAAAACTTCAATTGTTGATAAATCAGGTTTTTCATCTCCTAATGCAACAACACATAAAAATGGTTCTTTGCTTCTTGGCATAAAAGTTTGAGAGAAAAAAGGGTGCTTCTCCAACATATCAATATGTAAAGGGAATTCTCTACTTTTCCCTATATAAATATGTAAAGTAGAACGTCCTCCTTTTTCATTTGCATCCATTGTACAAAGCTCATAAAACTTCTGTGCGTAGCCATTGTTTATGATTTTTGAATCTCTATTTTCAAACTCTACGACTTCTCCAAACTTTTTAAAAGCTTCTTGTGTAAGAGATTTTGGCTTTAATTCCACTCTCATATTAAGCCTTTATTTCTTCTTTTTTAACAAATTTCCCAAATAGTTTTAGTCTTGAAACTCCACCATCTGGGAAAATATTTATTCTAATATGTGTTATTGGTTTTTGATGGTTTAAAAAACTTTTATCAAAATAGTGTTTGTTGTGCATCTTAAGTTTTTGTGGTGCAATTAACTCTTCCCAAAACATACTTTGTGTTACAACTGAACTATCTGTTGTCTCCTCTAAATATGCAGCGCTGATTGAAAATTTATCTGCAAAATTTCCTTTGAAGAAGTTTGTATCAATCATAATATTATCAAGAATTGCAGGCTTAGCTAACTCAATGATTCCCCAGTCAAATCCTGGTTCTCTTCTTCTTCTAGTTTCCCAACCATCACCCATGTTGATAGCTTCATTATCTTTTAAAATATTTCTTAAAGGACCAAAGAATTCATTGTTTGTATAAACTGCTCTTGCTCCATTTCTCATTGAAGCTACATTGATATTCTCTTGCTCATAAAGTTTTTCATCAAAGCAAATTTCACCAAAGGCTTTAAATCTTGCAATTCCACCATCTGGATAGATATCAACTCTTATGTGAGTTAATTCAGTTTGAGAAAGAGAAGCAAAATCGTGTTTTGTATGACCTTCTAAATCACTTTGACCTAAAAGCTCAACCCACTGAACACTATCAATATCTTCTAAAAATGCTTTATCATCTTTGTCTTTTACACAACAACCTTTAATAGCAACTGCTAAAGGATAGTTTCCTCTAAAGTGCGAAGTATCAACTAAAAATGAGTTGATTTTTGAAAGGTTCCCTAGTTTAATAATACAATGGTCATTTCCACCATCTCTTCTTCTTCTAGTTTCCCAACCGTCCATCCAGTGACCATTGTCATCAAACTCATCTTTAAATACAGCCTCTGTTTCTTGTAACATTCTATTTGCATTTGCAAAAAACTCATCTGTAGTGTAAATTACTTCTGTTCCTAATTCACAGCTTGCAACATTTATCATTTTCTTCCTTTGTTACTAAAATTATTAATCCAATGATTTGCTATCTCACCCCTTGTAGCAAACCACACATCATCAAAACCTCTTACATACTCTAAGAACTTTCTCATAGCCATAATTCTTCCAGGTTTTCCTAAGATTCTACAATGCATACCAATACTCATCATTTTTGGAGATTTTGCACCTTCTAAATAAAGAGCATCAAAACTGTCTTTTAAATAGTTATAAAATTGTTCGCTATATGAAAATCCACCAAATACAAATCTCATATCGTTGTTATCCATAGTATATGGGATTACTAAATGTTCTTTTGTTGTGATTTCTGGTGCAAAATATGGTAAGTCATCGTTGTAAGCATCACTGTCATAAAGAAATCCACCCTCTTCAACAACAAGTTTTCTTGTATTTTCACTATCACGTCCAGTGTACCAACCAAGTGGTCTTGTTCCAATCATTTTTTCTAAAATTTCAATACTTTTGTATAAGTGATCTCTTTCAATTGATTCATCTATTTGTTGATAGTTAATCCATCTATATCCATGGGAACAGATGTCATAATTGTTAAGTGCAAGGTATTCGGCTAATTTAGGATTTCTAGCAACAGCCATTGCAACAGCAAAGATAGTAATAGGAATGTCAAACTCTTTAAAAAGTTCTAATAATCTCCAAACACCAACTCTTGAACCATATTCATACAATGATTCCATAGATTTGTGTCTTTGTCCAATAAAAGCTTGTGGGTTGTTCATTTCCGAAAGAAATACTTCTGAAGCCTTATCTCCATGTAAAATGCAGTTTTCTGCACCCTCTTCATAATTTAATACAAATTGAAGTGCAACTTTTGCCCCATTGGGCCATTTTGGATTTATTGGTTCGTTTGAGTAACCAATTAAATCTCTTGGATAATTGTTATTAATCATTTTCTCTCTCATAAAAAAGCAAAAACTACTTTTATAATTTATTTATGAGATTATTCTATCAGATTGTCTACAATAATTGTAGACAATCTTTGTTTATTTTTTATACATTCGTCTTAAAGTTAAGTAAAAAAGGTAAAATTAATTAAGTTATACAAATAGTTAGTTAGCAAAAAGAAATTTATTCTTTTTATTAATTGTATCTAAATTAAAATCTAAAACATCAAGGCAATGGTCTAAATGTTCTGACATAACGTTTTTTGCATTATTAACATTATTACTTTTAATTGTCTCAATTAAAACTCTATGTTCATCGTAAGAAGAAAACTCTGTATTTTCATCTTCATAAATCAATGCAGCAAGTATACTTAAAGGGATTAAAGGTTTTAAGGCATTAATTAAAAACTCATTTTTACTTAATGCCGCTAAATTTAAATGGAAATCGCAAGATGATTTAACATACTCCCCATTTCTGTGTGATAGTTTTAGATACTCTTCAGTATCAATATTTTCTAAAAGTGAGGATAAGTCTAAATTTTCTTTTGAATATCTTTTTGTAACAATTTCAACAATACCTACTTCAATTATTTTTCTTGTTGCAAAGATATCTTTTGCATTTTCTTCACTAATCCAAACTACATTAAAACCTTGATTTTTTTTATAACTTAAAATACCCATAGTTTGTAGTTTGCTGAATGCTTTTCTTACAACATCTCTACTTGTATTTAACTCTTTTGCAAGTACACTTTCTGATAATTTTATTCCTGGATGTAATTTTTTTGTAAAAATTGCATCAAAAATAAAATTAACAATAGTATCCTCAACTGGAAAAATATTTTCTGAACTCATTATGTAAAACCTTAATTAATTGTTTTTGATATTATATCAAATTGAATACAATATAAAATTATTTTGAAATTGGATATGCATATGCATTTATTTTGCTTGTCATTAATTTTGCTCCAACCATTGATTCAGCCATCTTAATTGCACACAATACACCATCAACAACTGGAATATTACATCTTTTTGATAATTCAATTGTTAAATCAGCCATTCCCGCACACCCTAAAATAATAGCTTCACAATTATCTTCTTTGACTGCTTTTAAAATCTCACTCTCTATTTTTTCCATTGCATTACAAGTGCCATCTTCTAAAGAAAGAACCGGAATATCAGCTGCTCTTACTTTTCTACAAAATTTATCCATACCATATTTGTGAGATAACTCTTCAATAATCGGAACTGATCTATTAAGAGTTGTAACCACAGAAAAACTAGAAGAAACAATTGAAGTCATATGCATAGCTGCTTCACATATTCCAATAACTGGACCATCTACAAGCTCTCTAGCTGCTTCTAATCCTGGGTCATCAAAACAAGCGACAACGAAAGCATCAGCTCCCCACTCTTTTGCTTTTTTTATCTCATCAAGTAAGCCCATCAAACTTTTTACTTCATCATAGTGTCCTTCGATACTTTTTGGACTGTTTGTTGGGTTTGAAGCCCAAATCTCTGTGTCAGGGTTTTTGAATTTTAAAGCAAGCTCTTCACACTTTTTTGTCATAGATTCTGTTGAGTTTGGATTTATAATTGCTAGTTTCATTAGTGAGTTCCCCCTAAATATAGTTCAATAATTCTTTCATCGTGCATTAAATCTTTTGATTGTCCACTTAATAAAACTTCACCTAATTGCATTGCATAGGCTCTATTTGAAACTTTAAGTGCCATTCTTGAGTTTTGTTCAACTAAGATAACAGATACTTTGTCTTCTTTGTTGATTTGTACAATTGACCTTGCAATATCTTGAACTAGTTTTGGGGCAATACCAAGACTTGGTTCATCCATTAGTAAAACTTTGGGTCTAGACATAAGAGCACGTCCAATAACCATCATTTGTTGCTCCCCTCCACTCATAGTGCTTGCTTGTTGTTTATATCTTTCTTTAAGTCTTGGAAACTTTTCTAAAACTTTTTCTAAATCCTCTTTAATTCCATCTTTGTCTTTTCTAGTAAAAGCACCCATTAGAAGATTATCCTTTACACTCATATAAGGAAATACTCTTCTTCCCTCAGGGGTCATTGCAATCCCTTTTTCAACTATTTTAGAAGGACTTACACCATTTAGACTTTCACCATTGAAAATCACTTCACCTGAACTTGGTTTTTTAAGACCTGTTATTGCTTTTAGAATAGAAGATTTTCCAGCTCCATTTGCACCAATTAAAGTGATTGTTTCACCCTCTTCTAGACTTAAGCTAACTTTTTTTACTGCTCTTACTTGGTCATAATTTATTTCTAAATCTTTACACTCTAATAATGCCATTTTATATTCCTAACTCTTCATCTTCTACACCTAAGTAAGCTTCTATTACTTTAGGATTTTTTTGGATTTCTTCAGGTTTTCCCTCAGCTATTTTTTCTCCAAAACTAATAACTACAATTCTGTCTGATATCTCCATAACTGCTGGCATATCGTGTTCTACTAAAAGTACAGTAACACCAGAGTTTTTAATCTGTTTTACCATATTCATACATCTTCTTGTCTCATCATGATTCATTCCAGCAAAAGGCTCATCAAGAAGTAAAACTTTTGGTTTACAAGCTAAAGCATTTGCTATTCCTAAAGCTCTTAATAATCCATGGGGAAGATTTGATGCAAGCTCATCTTTAACATCACTTAAGCCTAAAAACTCAATAATCTCATCGGCAGATTTACCAAATCTTTGAGTATCTTCTTTTGCTAATTTTGTATTAAAGAAAAACCCTAAAAGATTTGATTTTGCTTGTAATTGGTGGGCTATAATAATATTGTCCCTAACACTCATACTTTTAAAAACTGTTGTTTCTTGAAAGGTTCTAACTACTCCTTTTCTTGCTACAATATGTGGTTTTAAACCAGATATCTTTTCTCTATTAAAAATCACTTCCCCAGAACTTGGTTTTAAAAAAGAAGAGATTAGTTTAAATGTTGTTGATTTTCCTGCTCCATTTGGACCAATTACAGATAAAATCTCCCCTTCATAAACTTCAAAGGTGACATCATTTACAGCATATAAAGAACCAAATTTTTTTGTTAGATTGTTTATTTCTAAAACTCTTTTTTTCATTTTTTAAACCTTAAACTCAAAATTCCATTTGGTAAAAATACCATTAAAATAATCATTATCCCAGAGTAAATTAATAATTGATACTCTTTGAATATAAATAATAAATCCCAAGAAAAATACAATACAAAAGAACCTAATATTGGGCCAAATACATAGGCTAAACCACCTAAGAATGTATAAAGCATATAGTTAATTGAGTCAGCTACTTGGAAAGTAGTTGGATAAACTGATTGGGTTAGGTTTATAAAAATTGCTCCTCCAACTCCACCAAAAAATGAAGCAATGGCATAAGAGATAACTCTTAAATATGCAATATTTACCCCAAAAGAGGAAGCTAACTCTTCATTTTGTTGTAAAGATCTAAGTAAAATCCCCATTCTTGATTTTGTAAGTCTATACATTATTGCAAAAGTTATAATCATAGCAATTACTGCAAGATAATAAAATCCAATTTTACTGTTTTCCATAGTGGCAAAATCTGGAATAAGTGTTAGTCCAAAAATACTAAGTTCCCCTGGTAATGGAATATTTGTAATCCCTCTAGGGCCATTTGTAATTGGAACTAAAGCTATTGCTAGAAGTTTTGCAACTTCTGTTAAAGTTAGTGTAATCATAGAAAAATACACCCCTTTTAATCTTAAAATAGGTATCCCTATTAGAATACTAAAGAAAGCTGCTACAAAACCTGCTACAAAAATAGATATCCAAAAAGATAAACCTAATTGGGTAACTAAAACAGCAGTTGTATATGCTCCAATTAGGGCATAAGCTCCTTGTCCAATATTGATTCTTCCCATATAAAAAGTTAACCAAACTCCTGCACTAATCATAGAAAGAACAGCAACTGAGGTGATACCATAAAGGTAATCATTTCTTTGTGTTAAAACTAAAACACTAGGTATAACAATTAATAAAACTATTAATGCAATTATTACTTTTAATATAAAACTTTTATTTTCCACAAATCACCCCCAAGGTTTACCCATAAGTCCTTGTGGACGAAGAGTAAGAAATATCATTAAACATACAAATATAGTAAGGTAAGTTACATCTCCTGGAAGATAATAAAGTCCAAAAGCCTCAACTAAACCTAAAATAAATCCACCTAAAATAGCACCTGAAATAACTCCAGCACCACCAATCATAATCATGGTAAAAGCTTGAATAGAGATACCTCCTCCAATACCAGAGTTTACCCCTGTAATAGTTACTAATAAACTCCCTGCAACACCTGCAAGCATAGCTCCAAGTGCGAACCCAAACAAACTATATTTATCTAAATCAACACCCATTAGTTGAGATGCAGTTTTATCTTGTGCTAAAGCTCTCATAGCTCGACCTGGTTTTGAATATTGCATAAAAAGAATAAATGAAACAATTAAAACTATTGCAATTAATCCTATTACAATTCTGTTATATGGAATAATCAAATCTATTCCATAATCTTCACCAAAAAATACTCCATCAACAAGTGCTGGAACACTTCGTTGTTTTTCTCCAAATACAATTAGTATTAATGAATCTAAGAAAAAAGCAGTACCAGCAGCAAGAAGCATTGAGCTTTCTTCTCTAACAGATCTTTTTAAGACAGTATTGAAAAGATATTTTTCAAATATGGCACCTATTAGTGCTAATGTTAAACCCGAAGCAATAATAGCTACAATAAAAGGAAGTCCAAGTTTTCCATAAACATAGTAAGTTACAAATGCACCTAATACATACATTTGTCCGTGAGCAAAATTCAATATACTCATAAGTGAGAATATTAGCGTTAAACCTAAGGCTATAAGGGCATATTGAGCACCTGTAATTAAACCATTTAGTAATATTTGTTCCATAAAATGAGTTTCCTATTTTCTAAAAATAGAGGTATCAGAAGATACCTCTTTTAAATTAATCTGCTTGACCTACGAAAAGTGTTTCAAACTTTCCATCTTTATAAATTTTTGGAGTTAAAGGAACTCCTAATTGTCTATTTTGACCAAATGTAGTTTTACCTACAAATTTAAGTTTTGCATTTTCATCTTTGAAAAAAAGATTTGGTGCTGACCAACCTGAATCTACAGTTTTTAAGAACTCATCTGCATCATTGATAGCTTTTGGATTTGATTTTAATACAGCTAAAATATACTCTAATGCAAATACTTTAGTATTTGATTCATCATTGTATTCACCATATTTGTTTGTATAGTGTTCAACCCATTTTTCCATTTTCTCTGATTGAATAGAAGCATCTGCTCCACCTTGACAAATAAATCCATTTGCTGCATCTCCAGCACCCTCTTTTAAAATACTTGCATCAAGAGCAGTTCCTGCTGCCATATAACCTTTAAAACCTAATTGTCTTGCTGTTTTAATAATAAGTGGCGCAGTAGCAGGAGATACTCCTGATAGAACTAAAAGGTCAGGTTTTTTCTTAATAATTGGAGTAATTACTGAAAAGAAATCTCTAGTGTCAGCTTTATATGTAGCTTTTGCTTCAACAACTTTTAAACCTAAGTCTTGGGCGATTTTAATACCATTATCTCTTTGGTTTAATGGATCAGCTGCATTTGCTGCAATAAATGCTACAGATTTAACATCTTTATTATCTTTTAACCATTTATAAACTGATGGTTCCCATTGATATGAAGCAATCATTCCAAATACAGCATAGTTTGCTGGTTTTACATATAAACTTTTATCAAAGGCATATGGAAAATATACAATTTTATTTCTCTCTGCTATTGGTTTTACTGCAATTGCTTGGGCATCATCATTTGGACCAACAACATATTTAATACCTTCTTGTGCCATTTTTTCCATACCTGCAACAGCTATCTTTGGATCAAAGGCGTCATCAAAAGGTACAATCTCTACTTTATATTTTTTACCAGCAATTTCAACTCCACCATTTTTATTGTAAATGTCTGCTGATGTTTCCATTGACCTTACATTTGATGTACCCCAAGCTGCATTTGCCCCTGATAAGGTACCAACAAAACCAATTTTTATACTCTCTTGTGCTAAAAGAGTACTACTTAGCATTCCAACTGCTAAACCAATTTTCAGAAATCTTTTCATAATTTTATCTCCTTAATTTATTTAATATTTATCATTGATAAAACATGAAACATAATATCAGACTGTAGACATTTATTGTAGACAATAATTGTCTACAAAATATACATTTTTAAAACTCTTAAATTTAATAAATATATGTTTACTATATATACAAATAATATGTTGACTAATTAAACATATTAATCTATTATTAAAATGTTTACAATAATTGTTCACAATTTTATAAAATAAGGATTTTAAATGTTTAAAAATACATTACTTAAGGGTTTAGTTACAGGTGCATTATTAGGTGCTTCATTATTAAGTGCAAATCAATTAGATGATATCAAGTCAAAAGGTGTTATTAAAATTGCAGTTCCTCAGGATTTTGCACCATTTGGTTCTGTTTCAAAAGATATGAGTATACAAGGTTATGATGTTGACACTGCGAATCTCATTGCAAAAAAGTTAGGAGTAAAGTTAGAACTTATTCCAGTTGCTAGTGCAAATAGAATTCCTTATTTACAAACAGGGAAAGTAAATTTGACAATATCAAGTTTGGGTAAAAATCCAGAAAGAGCAAGAGCAATTGATTTTTCAGATGCATATGCAATATTTTATTTAGGTGTATTTGGAAGCAAGGATGTAAAAGTTTCGTCACCAGTAGATTTAAAAGGTAAAATAGTAGGTGTTACTAGAGGTACTATTGAAGATATTGAATTATCAAAATTAGTTGATTCATCAGTTACCATTAAAAGATATGAAGATAATAATATGACAACTTCATCTTTCCTTTCAGGTCAAGTAAAATTAATTGCTACAGGCAATGTAATAGTAAGTGAAATGGCTAGAAAAAATCCAGGAAAAGAAGAAGCTTTGACAAAATTCATGATAGTTAATAACCCATGTTACATAGGAGTAAAAAAACATGAACCAGAGCTTATGAAATTTATAAATGAATTTATAAAAGAAAATAAAGAGAATGGGAAATTAAATGAAATTTCAAATAAATGGTTCAAAATGGATCTTCCAAAAGATTTATAATACATTTTATGATTGGTGTTTAAATTTATTTTAAATATCAATCATTACTCGAAAGGAAGAAGAATTATGGATTACGAATTCTATTTTGCGGGAGTTTTCCCATACTATGAAGTGATAATTAAAGGTATACAACTAACTATCAAAATAACAATTTTCACAACAATTTTAGGTCTATTATTAGGTATTCTTGGAGCTGCAATAAAAATTGGAGAAAATAAAACTCTAAAAAGTTTTGTAAATGCTTTTGTTGAAATAATAAGAAATACTCCATTTATAGTACAACTATTTTTTATCTTTTTTGGTTTACCAGCAATTGGTTTTACATTAACAGCCATAGAAGCTGGAATAATTGCAATGATTATTAACTTAGGAGCTTATTCAACAGAAATCATACGAGCTGGACTTGAAGCAACGGGAAAGGGACAATGGGAAGCAGGTAAAACAATGGGACTAAAATGGTCACAAATATTTATCCATATAATTTTACCACAAGCTTTTCATAAAATATCACCAGCTTTGATAAGTCAATGTGTAATTGTAATGTTAGGTTCATCTGTTTTATCACAAATCTCTGTAGAAGAATTAACTTTTTCAGCTAACTTCATTCAATCTCGTACATTTCTAAGCTTTGAACCATACTTTATAGTTACAGCAATATATTTAGTTTTTGCAATCATTTTAAGATTTATACTTAGTCTTATAAGTAATAGACTATTTAAAATAAATGCTGTAAAAGAAGGAAATTAATATGGCTGATATTTCAACATTAGATATTTTTCATAATCTATTATTAGCAACTAGATGGACTATCTTATTGTCTTTAATTGCTTTTATTGGAGGAGGAATAGTTGCAGGAATTTTAATATTATTAAGAATGATTAATAATCGTTTTTTATCAATATTAATAAAAATATATATAGAAGTTTTTCAAGGAACTCCATTATTAATGCAGTTATACTTAGCATTTTTTGGATTATCACTAATTGGTGTTGAAGTTAACGAATTGACTGCAGCTAGTTTAGCTTTAACCCTATTTACAAGTGCTTTTCTTTGTGAAATTTGGAAGGGTTGCTTAGATTCAGTTCCTAAAGGACAATGGGAAGCTTGTAAAACAATGGGATTAAATTATTATCAAACAATGTTTCATGTAATTATTCCCCAATCAGTTAGATTAGCAACAGCACCAACTGTAGGATTTTCTGTACAAGTTGTAAAAGGAACAGCTTTAGCTTCAATTATTGGATTTATTGAACTTACAAAAGCAGGAACTATGTTAAACAATGCAACATTTGAACCATTTAAAGTGTTTACAATGGTTGCCATTTTATATTTTGTAATCTGTTTCCCACTTACAAAATATAGTAAATATTTAGAAAGGAAATTAAATGTCGCTAGTTAGTTTAGAAGGTGTACATAAATATTATGGAGAGAAACATATTTTAAAGGGTATTGACTTAGAGGTTAAAGCTGGAGAGGTTCTTTCTATAATTGGAAGATCTGGTTCAGGTAAAAGTACACTTCTTAGATGTATAAATGGTCTTGAAGAACATCAAAAGGGTAATATTGTCGTTGGTAATTTAGAGGTTACTACAAATGATCTACAACTTCAAAAAATAAGTAAAGTTTGTGGAATGATATTTCAAAGTTTTAATCTATATCCACATAAAACTGCTGGTGAAAATGTGATGTTATCTCCAAGATTAATACTTGGGAAAAGTAAAGAAGAAGCAAAAAAACTAGCAATACAATGCCTAAAAAAAGTTGGTATGGATCAGTTTTTTGATCAATATCCAGAAAGTTTATCAGGTGGACAAAAACAAAGGGTTGCAATAGCAAGGTCTTTAGCTATGTCTCCAAAAGTATTGCTTTGTGATGAGATTACATCTGCTCTTGACCCTGAATTAGTTGGTGAAGTTTTGAAAGTATTAGAAGAGTTAGCAAAAGAGGGAATTACTTTGATTTTAGTTACCCATGAAATGAACTTTGCAAGAGACATTGGAGATAGAGTTATTTTTATGCACAATGGTAAAATTTGGGAAACAGGAGAGAGTGAAGAAGTTTTTGCTAAGCCCCAAACAAATGAATTAAAAAACTTTTTATCTTCAGTATTATAATAGTCATTTTTTAATAATTATTAGTTTATATTGGGTATTCATACGAGTTTTATCATTCCATCTAAGTAACCATTTAGTTGTAAAGATATACAATTTTATTAAAAAAAATTTTTAAGTTTAAATAAATCATTACAAGGAATTCATTATGAAGTTAAGTTCAATTTTTAAAAGTGCTCTAATGTCGACACTTTTAGTATCTTCTGCTTTACAAGCAAAATCTGTTTATATTGCAACAACTGCAATTGTAGAACATCCAGCACTAGATGCAGTAAGAGATGGAGTCAAACAAGTATTAAATGATAATGGTTATAGTGGGGATAAACTTAAGTTTACCTATGAAAGTGCTCAAGGTAAACCTGATATTGCTTCACAAATTGCTAGAAAACTTGTAGGAGATAAACCTGATATTATTGTTGCAATTGCAACACCATCTGCTCAATCAGCAGCTACAGCTACTAAAACAATCCCTATTGTATTTTCAGCTGTTACAGATCCATTAGCTGCAAAACTTGTTCCAAAATTAGAACAACCTGGGGGAAATGTTACAGGTCTGTCTGATATGGCTAACCTTAAAGAACATTTTACTTTAATTAAAAAGTTTATACCAAATCTAAAAACAATTGGTATTCCATATAATCCAGGTGAAGCAAACGCTGTTTCAATGCTTGATAGTGCTAAAGAAGTAGCAAAAGAAATGGGTATTAAAATTGTAGAAGCTGCTGCTCCAAAATCTTCTGATGTAATGATTGCTGCTAAACAATTAGTTGGTAAAGTAGACGCGATTTACTGTCCAATTGATAATACAATTATCTCAGCTGTTGAATCAGTTGTAAAAGTTGGTATTGATGCACAAGTTCCAGTTTTTGCTGGTGACACAGGTACAGTTGAAAGAGGAGCAATTGCTGCTGTTGGTTATAACTACTTTGATTTAGGTCGTCAAACTGGTGATATTGTTGTAAGAATTTTAAAGGGTGAAAAACCAGGTTCAATTGATGTAAAAATGGCAAAGGGAACTGACCTTTACGTTAACCCAAAAATGGCTAAGAGAATGGGTATTGAAATTCCAAAAGCAGTGCTTGAAAAAGCTACTAAAATTATCAAATAATTAAAAGTTGTTGATTTGTCACTTTATGCTTTTTTAGGAACACTTGAAATAGGTTTCATTTATGGTTTAGTTGCTATGGGAGTCTATCTTACTTTTCGTATTTTAGATTTTCCAGATTTAACTGTTGATGGAAGTTTTACATTAGGAGCAGCTGCAACTGCTGCGTTAATAGTCTCGGGGGTAAATCCTTATTTATCAACTTTAGTAGGTACACTTGCAGCAGCAAGTGCTGGTCTTGTTACAGCTTGGTTAAATTTACGTTTTAATATTCTTCATTTACTTGCAAGTATCCTTACCATGACAGCTTTATATACAATAAATCTTCGTGTAATGGGAAAACCAAATGTTTCTTTAATCATGGAACCTACTGTATTAACTCCATTTGAAGGTTTAGGGATTCCAGCTATGTATTTAAAAGTTATATTTGTAGCTGTTTGTGCAATAATTGGAGGCTTATTATTAGCTTGGTTTTTATATACTCAATATGGTTTAGCAATGAGAGCTGTGGGTTCTAATAAAAGAATGGCCCAAGCAAATGGTATTGTTGTAAAAGAAAAAGTTTATGTGGGATTAGCTTTATCAAATGGTTTAGTAGGACTTGCAGGAGCTTTATTTGCACAAACTAGTGGTTTTGCTGATTCAACAATGGGGATTGGAACTATTGTTGTAGGACTTGCTGCGGTTATTATAGGTGAATCCTTATTTGGAACAAAATCTATGTTAGTTATTGTATTAAGTTGTATTATTGGTTCTATTCTTTATAGAATTGCCGTTTCGATGGCACTTAATGCAGACTTCTTAGGTTTCCAAGCCTCTGATTTAAATCTACTTACAGCTGTACTTGTTACCTTATCATTAATATTCCCAAAACTACGTAGTGAATACAAAGCAAAAAAAGCAAAAAGGAAAAGAGTATGATTTCTTGTAAAGATTTACATGTTACTTTTAATCATGGCTTAGCAACTGAAAAGTTAGCTTTAAGAGGTATTGATCTAACTATACCTGCTGGTGAATTTGTAACTGTTATTGGTTCAAATGGTGCAGGAAAATCAACTTTACTTAACACTATTGCAGGTGATATTGAAGCAACTCATGGACAGATATTTTTTGATGACAGAGATGTAACATCATTACCTGCAACAGGTCGTACAAAAGATATTGCTAGAGTATTTCAAGACCCACTTGCTGGAACTTGTGGTGATTTAACAGTTGAAGAGAACATGTGCCTTGCTTACGGTAGAGGGAAAAGAGGTACTTTATCTTTAGCATTAAATAGTAAACTTAGAAAACTTTTTAAAGAGCAGTTAAGTAGACTTAATCTAGGTCTTGAAGATAGGTTAAATTCTCAAATGGGGCTTTTATCTGGGGGACAAAGACAATCAGTTAGTCTTTTAATGTCTGCTTTACAACCAAGTAGTATTTTACTTTTAGATGAACATACAGCTGCATTAGATCCAAAAACAGCTGCACTTATTATGGATATTACTTCACAAATTGTTGAAGAAAAATCCTTAACAGTAATGATGGTTACTCATTCTATGAGACAAGCTCTTGACCATGGGAGCCGAACTATCATGCTACACGAAGGTAAAATTATCTTTGATTTAGAAGGTAAAGAAAGATCTGATTATGAAGTAAAAGATTTACTTAATTTATTTGCCCTTGCAAGAAAAGATGGCGAAGAATTAGATGATGATAAATTATTATTAGACAGTTAAGCATAGTTTTTTAACTATGTTACTGTTTCCCTAAATTAAACTCTTTTTTGTCAATATTTTTTCTATATATATTCCAAAGTTCTTTTTGTTTATTTTTTATGTCAATCATATCACTTGAAGAGATTGAGCCTAAAATGATTTTCTTAGACTTTGAAAAAGTAAATGAATCAAAACCTTCTTTATGTAAAATTTTTAAAAACGCTTCATTATCTTTTGTTTTAATATAAAGTTTTAAATAGATATAGTTTCCACTCTCATGGCGTTTTATATATTCTTTTAAATCTTTTCCTAAGACTTCAAAGTTTTCATAATATTCAAGCTCTTTATTACAGAAAAACTTATTCCTAACTAACATTGAATCAAAATCAAAGTGTTCATAACTTCTACCTTGAGTTAAAATATCACTATAAAAAAATGTAGAGTTTTCATCTGCATTTATTCTAAGTATTTGTAGAAGTTTTGAATTTTTATATAATATTAGTTCATCATTTAAAAACTCAAAATTTGAATTTTTTAGTTTTATATTTATATAGTTTATTCCAAAATCTTTTTTTGATGGATATACTTTTGTTGCTGATTCTGTAGTTAGAATTGCATTTGAATCTTCAAGTAATACATTTGTTTTGATTCTATCATTTGGAAAAATTCCTTCACCTATACTAAGTAATTTTACATAGTTTTCTATTTCATTAAAATAGTAGTATCGACTAGGAAGTTGTAATTTATTTAATGAAAATACTTCATTTTCAAAAGCTATTGATATACTCATTTATTCTTTCTATTTCTTATTTTACTTAGCTAATTTATTCTTTTATTAAATAAATCTCTTTGTCTTCTATATTATGTTCAATACATTCAACTAAATTTTTTCCTTTTTGCTTAGTACTTACTTTGTCTATTACAAAAAATTCTTCTTTATCTTTTATACAAAGTAAAGAAAAATGCCAAGTACCTTTATTAAGAAGTATTCCTTGTTCACCATTTGTTTCAAAAACTTCAAGAGTTGATAAGTCAGGTTCTCTACCACCTAAAGCAACTACGCTATAAAAGGGTTCTTTACTTCTTGGTAAAAAAGTTTGAGAAAAAAAAGGATGTTTTTCTAACATATCAATATGTAATGGGAATTCTCTTTTTTTTCCTATATATATATGTAAACATAAATTACCATTTTCCTCATTTGTATCCATATTACAAACTTCAAACTTTTCAGCATATCCTCTATTTATGACTAGAGAGTCCATATTTTCTTTTTCTATTACTTCCCCAAATTTTTCAAAAGCTTCTCTTGTTAGAGGTTTTGGTTTTATTTCTACTCTCATTTTATGCCTTAAACTCAAATTTTATTCTTAAATAAATGCTTTTATACAAAGGTTTAATGGGCAGTATCTTATCATAAATAAAATTACAAAATAAATATTTCCTATAAAAAACTACTATTTAAAATCAATATAATTTTTCATTTAATTATAAATATGCATATAATTTAAACATACTCTATATAAAATATATACAAATTAGATGTACAATTAATGCTAAAAAATATCTTTACAAAGAAAGCTACAAAGTATAAAATACCCATAACAAATATATTTAAACTCTAGCTACAAGAGTAATGTCTGAAGGTGGATTCTACTTGAATCTTAATTATTAAGAGCTAAGGAAAAAAAATGACTAAGAATAGAAGAGATTTCATAAAGAAAACAAGTTTATCAGCTATTGGTGCAGCAATTGCAGTACCTTCAATTGCAAGTGCAGATTCAAAAAAAACTTTTAGATGGAAAATGACCAATTGTTACGGAGCAGGAGCTCCTTTTTATTCAAAAGGACCAGGAAGTGCTGAATATTTTTGTAAAAGAGTTGAGGAGTTATCCAATAAAAGGTTAAGAATTAAACATTATCCTGCTGGTGAACTTATACCTGCAATGGAAGGTTTTGATGCAGTATCAAAAGGAACTATTCAAATGAACTGGGGAAACTCTTTCTTCT
The DNA here is from genome assembly GCF_004116625.1 of Halarcobacter mediterraneus. NCBI lineage: Bacteria > Pseudomonadati > Campylobacterota > Epsilonproteobacteria > Campylobacterales > Arcobacteraceae > Halarcobacter > Halarcobacter mediterraneus. Next base: position 68,255 of record NZ_NXIE01000005.1, on the reverse strand, counting down.
GGGCAGGTAAAACTTTTGCTGCACAATATTTTACAGCAGTACCATTTGGTATGAACTTCCAAGGAACTAATGCTTGGCTTCAATTTGGTGGAGGACAAGAATTATGGGATGAAGTATACAAACCTTTTAATGTAATAGGACTTGCAGCAGGTAATACTGGTGTACAAATGACAGGTTGGTTTAAAAAAGAGATAAAAAGTGTTGAAGATTTAAAAGGTCTAAGAATGAGAGTTCCGGGACTTGCAGGAAAAGTTTTAGAGCAACTTGGTGTTGGAGTTAAGCTTCTTCCAGGAGGAGAAATTTTTCCAGCTTTAGAAAGAGGAGTTATAGATGCAGCTGAATTTGTAGGACCATTTCAAGATAGAAGAATGGGATTACATAAAGCTGCTAAAAATTACTATACAACAGGATGGGGAGAACCAAGTAATACAACAGAGTGTCTTATTAATAAAGATGCTTGGAATGCACTTCCTGAAGATTTAAAAGCTATTGTAAAAAGTGTTGCAGCTGAATGTAATTTAATGGGGCTTTCTTGGTCAGAAGCAAATAACTCAGAGGCATTAAAAGACTTAGTAGACAATGAGGGTGTAATAGCACGTACACTTCCTGATTCAGTTATTAAAAAGCTTAAGGAAGTAACATTTAAAACCTACGATAACTTAACTGCAAAAGATCCTTTAGTTAAAAAAGTACATGATAGTTATTTTGCCTTTAAAGCAATGCATGATGATTGGCAAAATAAAAGTGAAGAAGTCGTAATGACGAAGTTGTCATCATGATTTATGTATTTTTATTCTCAAAAAAGCTAGATACGTTCATAAAACGTATCGGGCAAATTAGCTCTTGGCTAATTTTTATTTTAGTTTTAATGGTTGCAGGAGATGTTCTTCTTAGATATTTTTTTCATATAAGTTCAATTGCTGAACAAGAACTTCAATGGCATATTTTAGCTGCAATTGCAATGTTTGGTTCAGCATTTACTTTTCAACAAGGTGAACATGTAAGAGTTGATCTTTTTTATAATAGATATAGTAAAAAAGTTAAACAATGGATGAATTTATTAATACCTTTATTTATAATCATTCCTTTTTCACTTTTTATTATCTATTTATCTAGTGACTATGTAATGCAATCTTATACTACAGGTGAAGTATCTCCTGATCCAGGAGGATTACCATATAGATATTTGGTTAAATCTTTAATTCCTTTAGGCTTCATACTTATTTGTATCCAAGGTTTTGCAGTTTTATTAAGGTCTATAAGACAATTAAGAAAGGAGATTTAATTTATGGATCCACAGATATTGGCAATATTGATGGTTATATCTTTATTTGGTCTAATCCTACTAGGAGTTCCTGTTGCCTTTTCAATTGCGGGAGCAGGACTACTATTTGGAGTAATTGGAGCAGATTTAAACTTATTTAATTTATTACCATCAAGAATTTTTGGAGTACTTACAAACTATACTCTTCTTGCAATACCACTATTTGTTTTTATGGGAATACTTTTAGAAAAATCCCGTTTAGCAGAAAAGATGTTAGATATTTTAGGTTTACTTTCAGGTAAAAAACCTGGTGGTATGGCAATTGCTATTATTGTTGTTGGTATTTTAATGGGTGCTTCTACTGGAATTGTCGGAGCTACAGTTGTAACACTTACAATGATAGCTTTACCTACATTATTAAAAAGAAATTATAGCCATAGTGTCTCTTGCGGTACGATATGTGCATCTGGAACATTGGGGCAAATTTTACCTCCAAGTTTAGTTTTAATTTTATTAGCTGATATTAGTGGAGAAGCTATAGGTCCTTTATTTGCTGCTGCATTAATGCCGGGATTATTATTAGCAGTTTGCTATATTTTATATATTATAATTTTAAGTAAGTTTGCACCTCATCATGTTCCACCTATTGATAAGGAAGAAAGAGATTCTTATTCTAAAAAAGAATTATGGATAGAGTTTTTTAAATCGGTGGCACCACCTTTTCTTTTAATTTTTGCTGTTCTAGGTTCAATTATTGGTGGACTTGCAGCTCCTACAGAAGCTGCTTCTATGGGAGCTATTGGGTCACTTTTAATTGTATTTTTAAGTAGAAGACTAAATTTAGAAATTTTAAAAGAAACTTTATATGAAACTATGAAAGTGACTGGTATGATTATGTTTGTTCTTATCGCTTCTCAAGTTTTTGGACTTAGTTTTAAAGCTTTAGACGGGGATTATTTAGTTGAAGATCTTTTTGCAGCAATACCAGGGGGAATGTGGGGTTCAATTTTATTTATGATGCTTATTTTATTCATTTTAGGTTTTTTCTTAGAATGGATTGAAATATCATATATTGTTTTACCATTAGTTTTACCAATATTTCATGCACTTGATATAAATATGATTTGGTTAGGGATATTAATAGCCTTAAACCTTCAATCATCATTTTTAACCCCACCCTTTGGTTGGTCACTCTTTTTCTTAAAAGGAGTAGCTCCAAAAGAGATAAAAACTATGGAAATTTATAAAGGAGTATTGCCATTTATTGCAATTCAAATTATTGTAATTGCATTAGTGATGATATTTCCAGAAATAGCCCTTTGGCTACCAAAATCAATAGGATGGATGTAATATGAGTAACTTACCTTTAACACAAACTTCGAACAATGCAATGGTAGTTTCACCACACCATTGTGCCTCAGATGCAGGACTTGAAATTTTAAAACAAGGGGGAAATGCAATTGAAGCTACAATTGCAGTTGCCTCATCTTTAGCAGTTCACTACCCACATATGACTGGGATTGGTGGAGATGCCTTTTGGTTAATATATGACCCTAAAGAGGGGGTTAGTTTTATTGAAGCGTCTGGATACTCAGGTTTTGATGTAAGTATGAGTCAATATGAAGGACTAGAAACAATTCCTTTTAGAGGAAGAGTTGCAGCAAATACTGCTGCTGGTGCTGTTTCTGCTTGGGATTTAGCATATGAAAAAAGTAAAAAGCAGTGGAATGGAAAACTCTCTACTTCAGAACTTGTAAAAGAAGCAGTACACTCATCAAAAGAGGGAATTATAGTTACTGAGTCTTTATCTCAAACATTAGAAGAAAAAAGAGAAGAACTCATAGTTGACCCTTACTTTGCAAATATTTATTACCCTAAGGGAAATACTCCTAAGACAGGAGATATCTTAAAACAAGAAAAACTTGGGTCTACATTAAAGACTCTAGGTGAAAAAGGATATGATGATTTTTATAGAGGAAGTTTATCTCAAAAAATTGCTAAAGATTTTAACTCAAGAGATGGATTAATATCTATAAAAGATTTAAATGAACATCACGCTTCTTGGAATACACCTTTACAAATGAAAACAAGTAATGCAACAATCTTTAATGCCTCTGCTCCAACACAAGGGGTAGCATCATTAATGATTTTAGGTCTATTTGATAGATGGAATGAAAAGTTACCTAAAAAAGATTCAACTCAATATGTACACTTATTGGTTGAAGCTACTAAAATTGCATTTAAGCATAGAGATAAAATGAGTACTTCTGCAACTGCTGAAGAATTACAAAAATGGTTAGAACCTGAATATCTTGATAAACTAAGTGAAGAAATTGATTTAGAAAAAGCACTTCCTTGGGGAGAAAATGCAGCACCTGGTGATACAACTTGGTTTGGTGCAATAGATTCTAAAGGTAGAGTTGTAAGTGCTATTCAAAGTATTTATCATGAGTTTGGAAGTGGATTAACATTGCCTGAAACTGGTATTGTTTGGCAAAATAGAGGTTGTAGTTTTGCTTTAGACTCATCTCATATTCAAGCTTTAGAACCACACAAAAAACCTTTCCATACCTTAAACCCTGCAATTGCATTGTTTGATGATGGAAGAGTTATGGCTTATGGAACTATGGGTGGAGATGGACAGCCACAAACTCAAGCAGCAGTTTTTTCTAGATATGCTTATTACAATGAAGATTTGTCAGCTTGTATAAACAATCCTAGATGGCTTCTAGGAAGAACTTGGGGTAATTCCTCTCAAAGTTTAAAACTAGAATCTAGATTTGATGATAAGTTGATTAATGAATTAAAAGAAAAAGGTCATGATGTTGAAATTTTAGGTGAATTAGATTCTGCCGTTGGTCATGCAGGAGCTTTAGTTTATGATAGATCAAAAACTATAAAAGGGGCATTTGACCCAAGAAGTGATGGTAAGGCATCAAGTTTTTAAATAAGGATAAATTTTTATGAATGAATTATTAGTATTAGTCCCAATTTTGTTGGCAAGTGGCGTAGTAGCTGGCTTGCTTGCAGGATTACTTGGTGTTGGTGGAGGGATTGTAATTGTTCCTATGCTTTATCATATTTTTATATATATGAATATTGATATCTCAATTGCTATGCCATTATCTATTGGAACATCTTTATCAACTATTGTTGTAACTTCAATAATATCAGCTAGATCTCACCATAAAAAAGGTGGGATTGATTGGGATTTATCTAAAAAATGGATTCCATTTGTGATTCTTGGAGTTTTAATTGGAGCATTTTCATCTAAATTTATAGATGGAACAAATTTAAAATTTATGTTTGGTATTCTACTTTTACTTGTATCTCTTAATATGATTATTAGTAGTTTTAAGAAACTTGTAATAGCAGAATCTCTTCCAGGTAAATTTGGGCAATCTATTTTTGCTACACTTCTTGGTGGTTTTGCTTCATTACTGGGTATTGGTGGGGGAACTTTGATGGTTCCTTTATTATCTTTATTCTCATTTCCAATTCATAGAGCTGTTAGTACAGCTTCATTGTTTGGTTTGATTATTAGTGTACCTGCAACTATTGGATATATTATTGTGGGATGGAATGTGCAGAATCTGCCATTAGCCTCTACAGGTTATGTTAATTGGCTGGCATTTATAGTACTAGTTCCAATGACAATGTTTTTTGCACCCTATGGTGTAAAACTGGCATATAAATTAAATGTAAAACAGTTAAAACTTGCTTTTGCTATATTCTTATTATGTGTTGGTATTAAAATGGTTTTAGTTTAAAACCATTTTGATAAAGGGATTAATAGAATCCCTTTATCTTTTGAGTTTAATTAATCAATTTATACTGATAGATATTGTTCTACTATTGTCTCACTTAAATCTTCAATCTCACCTTTTGCAACAACACTTCCTCTATCAAGTAAATAAAAATCATCTCCATGTCTTCTTGCAAATGGTAGTTTTTGTTCAACTAAAATAACAGTTATCTTTTCCTCTTTTGTAAGGTAATCAATAACTCCTCCAATTTGTTGGACTATATTTGGTTGAATACCTTCACTTGGCTCATCAAGGATTAAAAGTTTTGGTTCTAAACAAAGAGCTCTTCCAATTGCTAATTGTTGTTGTTGTCCACCACTAAGGTCACCACCTTTTCTTTTTAACATATCTTTTAAAACTGGGAATAGTTCATATATCTTTTCAGGAACTTGTTTTAAGCCATTTCTGTTTCCTAGTAATCCTATTTCTAGATTCTCTTTAACAGTTAGTTGAGAAAATATCTCTCTTCCTTGTGGTACATAACCTATACCAAGCCCTGCTCTTTTTTCACTTCCAAGTTTACTAATATCTTTGTCTTCATAAATAATTTGGCCACTTTTAACTGGAAGTAACCCCATAATTGCTTTTGCTAAAGTTGTTTTACCAACTCCATTTCTTCCCATAAGACAAGTACATTTCCCTGGTTCAATCTCTAAGTTTAAATCCCAAAGAGTATGACTTTGTCCATAAAATTGGTTTAGATTTTTAATATTTATCATCATTATTCTCCCAAATACACACGTCTAACTTTCTCATTGTTCTGAACATCTTTCATAGAACCCTCAGCTAAAACTGAACCCTCATGAAGTACTGTAACTTTTTTTGCAATACTTCTAATAAACTCCATATCATGCTCAACAACCACTACTGAATGATTTTTTGAAAGCTCAGTTAAGATTTGACCTGTTTTTTCAACCTCTCCTGGAGTCATACCTGCAACTGGTTCATCAACAAGTAGAAGCTTTGGGCTTTGCATAAGTAACATTCCTATTTCAAGCCACTGTTTTTGTCCATGTGAAAGAATAGAAGCTGGATTATGATAATGCTCTTTTAGACCAATTAATTCCATAGTCTCTTCTATTTTATCTTTTTGCTCACCACTAAGTTTTGCAAATAAAGTTTTGAAAAATCTTTTATCATCTTTCATTGCAAGTTCAAGGTTTTCAAAAATTGAGTGACCTTCAAATACTGTTGGTTTTTGAAACTTTCTTCCTATACCAATTTCAGCAATTGTTGGTTCATCCATTTCTAAAAGGTTTGCAGCCTTACCAAAAATAACATCCCCTTTATCAGGTTGTGTTTTCCCTGTAATTACATCCATCATAGTGGATTTACCTGCACCATTTGCTCCAATAATACATCTTAATTCTTCATACTCTATTGATAAAGATAAAGAGTTTAAAGCTTTAAAACCATCAAAACTAACTGTAACATCATCTAAATAAAGGATTCTATCACCTTTTTTTAACTCCCCTACATTTTGTTCATTATCATGTTTAAGCAATAGCATTTGAAAGCTCCTTTTTATCTTTTCTCAAATTTAATTTTGAGATAAGTCCAACTACACCTTTTGGTAAGAATAAAGTTACTACAACAAATATACCACCTAAAGCATATAACCAAACTTCTGGAAGGGCAGAGGTAAAATATGTACTTGCATAATTTACAATAAATGCTCCAACTATGGCACCATATAAAGTTCCACGTCCACCAATTGCAACCCAGATTACTAATTCAATTGAAAATAGGGGTGAAAATACATTTGGATTGATAATCCCAACTTGTGGTACATATAAAGCTCCTGCAACACCTGCCATAGCAGCACTTACTATAAAAATAAAAAGTTTATATTGCTCAACTTTGTATCCAATAAATCTTGTTCTACTCTCTGCATCTCTGATTGCTATACAAACTCTTCCAAGTCTTGAGTTTATTATAAATCTTGCGATTAGATATCCTACAAAAAGAGCAATAAAAGAGATAATAAGCAGTGCAATTCTTGTACTGTCAGCTTGCAAGTCAAATCCTAAAATATCTTTAAAATCTGTAAGTCCGTTGTTTCCACCAAAGCCCATATCATTTCTAAAAAATGCTAACATAAGAGCATAAGTCATAGCTTGAGTGATGATTGATAAATAAACTCCTGTAACTCTTGATCTAAATGCTAAGTATCCAAATACAAAAGCTAAAAGTCCAGGAACTAACATAATCATAATAAATGTAAAAATAGGATTATCAAAACCATACCAAAACCAAGGTAACTCTTTTAGGTTCATAAATACCATAAAGTCTGGTAAATCTGGATTTCCATAAACACCTCTATCACCTATTTGTCTCATAAGATACATACCCATTGCATATCCACCAAGGGCAAAAAAAGCTCCATGTCCAAGACTTAAAATTCCTATATATCCCCAAACTAAATCTAAAGCTAATGCAAGCAATGCAAAAGCTAAATATTTACCAAGTAGTGTAACTGTATATGTTGAAACATAAAATAGTGAATCTTGTGGTAAAACAAGGTTTGCAAAAGCAACATAAATAACTACTAATGCAAGTATTCCTAATACTATTTTACCACCTTTGTCATTTTCTAAAATTTGTAAAAATATTGGTTTTCGTTTCATCTTCTCCACCTTAGTCTTGTGCATCTCGACCTTTTTGAGGGAAAAGCCCTCTAGGTCTTTTTTGAATAAATAAAATAATAAATACAAGGATGATAACTTTTGCTAAAACAGCCCCTGCTACTGGTTCTATAAATTTGTTGATTTCTCCAAGTGTTAGTGCACCAATTAGTGTTCCCCAAAGGTTACCAACTCCACCAAATACAACAACCATAAAGGAGTCAACAATATAGGCTTGTCCAAGATTTGGACCTACATTTGTAAGTTGTGATAATGCAACTCCAGCAATTCCAGCAATTCCTGAACCTATACCAAAAGTCATGGCATCTATCCAAGATGTTTTAATCCCCATTGCTTGAGCCATTTGTCTATTTTGTGTTACAGCTCGCACCTTTAATCCTAAAGAAGTTTTATTTAGAACCATTAATATTCCAAAGAAAACTAATACTGCAAATATGATGATATATAATCTATTGTATGTAAGTGATAGGGCACTATTAATCTCTAATGCACCACTCATCCACTGGGGAGTTTTAACCTCTTGATTTAGTGGAGAATAGATTGTTCTTACTATTTGTTGCAAAATTAAACTAATCCCAAATGTAGCCAATAAGGTTTCAAGTGGTCTTCCATATAGATGTCTAATTACAAGTCTTTCAATAATAATACCCACTATTCCACTTACAATAAATGCAGCAGGAATAGCCACAATTATAGAGTATTCTATTAAGTTCGGCATAACTTGTTGAAGTGTATATGTTGTATAAGCTCCAATCATCATCATTTCACCATGAGCCATATTAATAACTTTCATTACTCCAAATGTAATTGCAAGCCCAATAGCTGCAAGTAATAAAACAGAACCCATACTTAAACCAAAAAATGCTTTTTCTACAACTGCATAATATGATCTAATAGTCTCAACAGAACCTAAAGAAGATTTTGCTGTTTTGATTAACTCCTTTGAGTTATTTTCATTGTTGATAATCTCTTTTAATGCAATCATTGTTTGGTTTGAAAGATAATCACCTAGCTCTTTTACTGCTGTTAATTGCTCTTCTCCACTTGAATATTTAGCTTTTAAGATTGTATTTGCTTCTTCTAAAAGCTTTTTAACATCATCATCTTTTTCTTTAAGTAAAGCTTTTTGAACAAGAGGTTCTAACTCTTTATCTAAATTTTTTAAAATATTTTTTGCTGAAATAAGTCTTTTTTCTTGTTTTTTTGAAAATAGATTCATCTGAGCAAGTTTACTTTTTATAATACTTCTTAATTTATTGTTTGTTTTTACTTTACTAAAGTCTCTTCTACTTTTTGGTTTAACTTTTTCACCCGTTAAAAAGTTTTTTGTGTGAAAAATTTTACCTTCTTTTTTTTCTAAAATAACAAACTTTTTTGAAGATTTTATATAATATAAATCCCCATCTTTCATTTTTGTAAGTAATAGATTTGTTCTATCATCTTCTGAATATTTTTCAACAAGATCAACAACTACTTTTTGTTTTGTTTTTAAACTATTTGTTTGTAATTTAGTAATATCTTGCTCAAAATTTGCAAATAAAGATGATAAAAAAAATAAATTAAGAAAAATTATTTTTATTATATTGATTTTCATATAAGTACCTTTTATAAAAAAGGAGGAGAAATTAGTAGTGAAAACTCCTCTCTTTTTTTAGTTTTTTAGTAGTTTTGACCTGAACATTTTTTAGTTACAGTATTGTAATTACCACAGTTTACTGGTTCTGTCCAGTCAGCAATTACATCTTTTGATGAAGGTAAGAAATTAGACCAAGCATCACCTGCAACTTCACCATCAGTTGAGTACACAGTTTCAAATTGACCATCTTCTTGAATTTCACCAATTAATACTGGTTTTGTTAAATGGTGGTTTTTAAGCATTTTAGCTGTACCTCCAGTTAAGTTAGGAACTTCAAGACCAATAATAGCTTTGCTTACTGCATCTACATCTGTAGTACCAGCTTTTTCAACAGCTTTTACCCAAAGGTTGAAACCGATATATGTAGCTTCCATAGGGTCATTTGTAACTCTTTTATCATCTTTTATAAATTTTTTCCATGAATCAATAAAGTCATAATTTAAATCAGATTCTGCACTTTGGAAGTAGTTCCACGCTGCTAAGTGACCAACTAAAGGTTTTGTATCAATACCTGATAACTCTTCTTCTCCAACTGAGAAAGCAACAACTGGAATGTTTTCTGCACTAATACCTTGGTTTGCTAACTCTTTATAAAATGGAACATTTGCGTCACCATTGATTGTAGAAACAACAGCTGTTTTCTTACCAGCTGAACCAAACTTCTTAACATCACTTACAATACTTTGCCAATCTGAATGTCCAAAAGGAGTATAGTTAATCATAATATCAGACGCCGCAACACCTTTAGATTTTAAGTAAGACTCTAAAATTTTGTTTGTTGTTCTTGGATAAACATAATCAGTTCCTGCTAAAACCCATCTCTTAACACCAACTTCGTTCATTAAGTAATCAACTGCTGGAATTGCTTGTTGGTTTGGCGCAGCACCTGTATAGAATACATTTTTAGAAGACTCTTCACCTTCATATTGTACTGGGTAAAATAATAGTCCATTTAACTCTTCAACAACTGGAAGAACAGATTTTCTAGAAACAGAAGTCCAACAACCAAATGTTACATCAACTTTATCTTGAGTTAATAAACCTCTCATCTTTTCAGCAAAAAGTGGCCAGTTTGAAGCTGGGTCAACAACAACAGGCTCAAGTTTTTTCCCTAAAACTCCCCCTTTTTTATTTTGTTCTTCGATAAGCATTAAAACTGTATCTTTAAGAGTAGTTTCTGAAATTGCCATTGTTCCAGATAAAGAGTGTAAAACACCAACTTTGATAGTATCAGCAGCCTGAGCCAGTGATGTCATTGCAACTAATGCTGCAATGGATAAAGATTTAGCAAACAACTTTTTCATTTTTTCTCCTTTGAAATTAAAATATCTTTTGAGATATTCTTTGGAAGAAGTATAAAAAAGTAGTGTTGCTTTAGTGTTGTTTTTTTATAAAGGTTTATTATTTTATGTTTAACTTTTATACAGGCTAGAACATATTTCTGATATTTTATTAAACTTGAATTGATTTACTAATGTTATTATTGCATCTTTAGTGAAGCCCGTAATTTGATTATCTTCAAGGGTTTTTAAAATTGCATCTGCATCAAGTTTTATAGCAAATTCATCTATTTTTATAGCTAAGTCTTTTTCTAAAACAATTGTTTCTTCTATTGTTTTCTCATTTTCAAATTCAATATCTAAAAATTTTTTTAAACTATTTAAGATATCTTTTTCTTCAAAAGGTTTTGGTAAAAAAGAATCTGCTTTACTATCTAAAACTTTTTGCTTATCTTCTTCAAAAACATTAGCTGAAATTACTATAATAGGAATATCTTTAGTAGAATCTTGCTTTTTTAAAATTTTTGTAGTTTCCAGCCCATCTAAATTTGGCATAAGAATATCCATAAATATTAAATCAAAAGTTGATTCTTTTATACATTTTAAAACTTCTTGTCCATCACTTGCTTGAACTGTATCAATGCCATAAGAACTTAAAAGTTGTGTAAGTAAGTCTCTATTTGCTTTAATATCATCGGCAACTAGCACTTTTAACTTTTTATCATTTCTAATTTTTACTATAGTTTCTTCTATTTTTTCTTCATCTTCTAAGGAATCAATTTTTTGTATTTCTATATTAAAGTTAAAAGTACTTCCACAATTTACTTTACTCTGAACTTTTATTTCACCTTTCATCTTTTCAATAAGTTCCTTAGTAATTGCAAGACCTAATCCTGTTCCATCATGTTTATGCTTTTTTTCTTCTATTTGTTCAAAGGGTTTAAAAATTACTTCTATTGATTCTTTAGACATTCCAATCCCTGTATCACAAACCTCTACATATAATCTTTCTTTATTAGCTTTTATATGTGTAGAAATAAAACCTTTTTGAGTAAATTTTAAAGCATTTCCTAAAATATTTATTAAAATTTGTCTTAATCTTTTTTCATCACATCTAATATACTTTGGAACACTCTTATGTATATTTAATGAAAATTCTAAACCTTTTGCTTCACATTTTGAAGTGAACATTAATCTTATTTCATCTAAAAATTTAAATAAATTAAAGTCATTTGAATTTATTATTATTTTTCCTGCTTCAATTTTTGCAAACTCTAATATCTCATTTATTAAAGATAAAAGATGTTGCCCACTACTATAAATAGTATCTATATTTTGTTTTTCCAACTTTTCAATATTCTTTGACTTTTTTAAAATATTAGTAAATCCCAAAATTGCATTTAATGGTGTTCTTAGTTCATGGGACATATTTGTAAGAAAAATAGATTTAGTTCTATTTGCATTTTGTGCTTCAAGGGTTGCTTTTTTTAGTTGGTTCTCATACTCTTTTCTTTTGGTTATATCTGAGAATACAACAACGGAACCTTCTAAAACAGTTGAATTACTTGTATAAATAGGAGTACTTACATAATCTATTGGAAAAAGCTGTCCAGTTTTTGAAAGAAAAGATTGTTCTTCTTTTTGAATAAGCATTAATCTCTCTTTTTGCTGAGCTCCTTTTTTAAAGAGATGTTTCCCAATAGTTTTATTTAAATACTCTCCAATTAACTCTTTTGATTTGTATCCTAGTATTTCAGAAGCGGTAGGATTTACAAAAATAAATCTACCCTTTGCATCAAGTCCAAAAATACCTTCACCAGCTAAATCAAGAAGTCTTTCATTTTGTTTTTGAGATTCCATTAACTGTATTGCATTATCTTTAAATACTTCAACAGCTGCAATCATTTCACTTACCTCATCCATAAAGACTTTTTGAGGTAAATCAATATCCATATTATTTTTTGATAACTTGAGCATTCCTTTATTTAATATTTCAATTGGATGAATAATTCTATGTAAAATAATAAATACAAAAGAAAATACAAAAAGAACAATCAAAAATAAAACAGATAAAGATAAATAAGTTTCCATATTTTTAACAGTTTGGTGAGATTCATTTACTCTTTTTTGTGTTCGACTTTCAAAAGCTTTGTAAAACTCATTTAAGGGTTTCATAATAGCTATTTTTGCTTTATGGTATTGTTTCCCATACATTATTTGTCTTGCAAGCTTAAAATCAGGCTCTTTTTTTATTGTATAGTTTCCATCTTTATCTTGAAAAATTCCTTTTATTGCATTCATTGCTTTTGTTTCAAGATATGTTAAATCGTCAGATTCTTGTTGAGAAGTATATAATAACTCTAACTCTTCATCTTGAAAGCCTGCTTGTTTCATAAGAGTTCTAAGGGGTATTTTTGCACCATCAAGTTTAGGATTACTTCCATCAAGAGTATAAAAGTCCCAAAATATTCTATTATAATATTTAGGTCTAGGTTTCTTTCCATTTCTAATATCTAAAACTGTAAGAAACTGTTCTTTAAACATTTCATTTCCAGTTAGAACATAACTTCTTGCCATTCTTGTTAAGTCATCAGAACTTTGTCTTAACTCATCAGCAAGGATTAAAGAACGATGTTGCATTTTATAAGCATCTTCTAGTTGATTAACTGCTTTTTGATACTCACTTAATATAAATACAACACTAATAAGTGCCAGACTATTGATAATTAGTAAAAGAATAAATAGTTGTTTAAGTTTCATACAGCTTGTCTATTTTCTTTCTCTTTTTTTAAGTTATAATAACTAAAAATCATAGATTTACTTGAGGTAAAATGACTAAAAAATATACTATATTGATTATTGATGATAAATTAGAAAACTTACAATACCTAAAAAAGATTCTTGAAGGACAAAATTATGATATTAGGGCAACACCTGATGGAATGATGGCACTTCAAGCTGCTAAACTGAATACTTTCAATTTAATACTTTTAGATATAAAAATGCCAAATATTGATGGTTATGAATTATGTAGATTATTTAAAAAAGAAGAAAAATTAAAAGATATTCCTATAATATTTATTTCTGCTTTAGATAATTTAGAGGATAAAATAAAAGCTTTTGAAGAAGGTGGAGTTGACTATATAACAAAACCTTTTGAAGAAAAAGAAATATTAGCAAGAATAAAAACACAATTACAGATTTATGAAAATAAAATACTTATTGAAAAACTTCTTGCACAACAAGATTTATTTGTAAAAAAAATAATGCATGAAATGAATACTCCTGTTTCTATTATCTCTTTAAATAGTGAACTAATAGAAAAACAATATGGATTTTCTAAAGAAGTGGAAGCCATAAAAGCTTCTATAAAAACTCTTTCTTCAATTTATGGAGACTTATCTTATAAAATTAAAAAAGAAAATAGAGAATATAAACCTTCACAAATAAATTTATTACAATTTATAAGTTCAAGAGTTCAATTTTTTGATGAGTTAGCAAATACTAAAAATATTCATATTAATTTAGAATATAGTGAAAATATCGAGATAACTATAAATAAATATGAACTAGAAAGAGTTATAGATAATACCCTTAGCAATGCAATAAAATATAGTAAAGAAAATGGAGAAATTAATTTATTTTTTGGAAAAGAAGATAGTAATTATTTAATTATACTAGAAGATTTTGGTATAGGTATAGAAGATACATCAAAAGTATTTAATGCTTATTATCAACAATCAACTAAGAAACAAGGTCTAGGCTTAGGTTTAAATATTGTAAAAGAAATTTGTGATAAATACAAGATAGAAATAGATGTAGAAAGTACAAAAAATCTAGGAACTAAGTTTATATTTAATATTAATTCTCTAATAAAGAAAGTACTATGAAAATATTTTTACTAGAAGATGATTTTTCACTTAACAAACTTATCTATAATGCTTTGGAAGATAGAGGTTTTTTTGTTACTAGTGTACATGATGGTTATGAAGCCATGACACAAATTTTAAATAACAGATACGATTTATATATTTTAGATATAAATGTTCCTGGATTTTCAGGACACGAAGTTTTAGAACAAATAAGGAAAATCAATAAAAACTTACCTGTTATAATTGTAAGTGCCCAGTTAGAAATTGATAATATTTCAAAAGCTTATGATTTAGGTTGCAATGATTATTTAAAAAAACCTTTTGAGCTAGAAGAACTTATATTACATATTAAATATCATATAAAAACTATTTTAAAAAATGATGTGGATAAAGATATTATTGATTTAGGTTTTGGAATAAGTTTTGATTTAAAAGACCAAACCTTATATAAACATGAACATGAAATAGTTTTAACTCAAAAAGAAAAACTTCTTTTAACTTTGTTTATAAATAATCTTGATAAAACTGTAACATCTGAGATGATACATGAATATGTTTGGGATAATAAAGAAATGGAAGCAGTTAGTATGAGAAGTATGATTCATAAACTTCAAAAGAAACTAAAAAGTGGAATGATTGTAAATATAAGAGGAGTTGGATATAAACTTATTAAGAAGGATTACTTGTAAAGTATTCCTTCTGTAATCTTCCCTGCAATTAATTTTATATCTTTGTTTTTTAAAGCATTTAATTCTTCTTTAGTATTAATTGATGTTGCAATTAATTTTATACCTAAAGACATCTTAACCATATTTAAAGCATCTAGATTTTCTACTGTTTCTAAAAACTTTTGATTTACTTTTATATATTCTATTTTTTTTGATTTTAAATAATTATAATCATCACTTATTCCCATAAAATTAAAAATAGCAATATCAAAACCATATTCTTCAATAATATTTATAAAAGCTAAAGAGTTATAATAATACTTTACAAAAGAGTCTTCTTCTAATTCAAAAATGATATTTTTAAAACTATTATTTTTATCAAAAATATTTCTTAATTTTTCAAAAGATATATTTTCAATAAAATTACTAGGTATTTGAATTGATATTTTCTTATTATATCTATGAATATTTAACACTTTTGAAATAATATTTAAGTATACTTCTTCTAATAAATTTAATTCAATTACCGAAGCTATAAATTCACCATATGAATATGTCTTATTTTTTGTTTTGATTTCAAAACTAATTGTTTTATAAACAATCTCTTTAGAATCAATATCAAGAACATCTCTATATAAAATATTAAAATAATCATTTTCTTTTAATGCTGTATTTATTAATTCTCTCCAATTGTCTCTTGTCTCATAAACATCATCATTTTTCATATAAAAATAATCTTTATCTTGTAAAATCTTTGATTGAGAAAGAGTATAATCTATTTTACTAAGTAAATCACTATGATTTCTTTCACCTTCAAAAGTACAAAGCCCCATATAAAGTTTTATATCTTCATCTTTTATATTTTTTAATATTTTATTCAAGCTTATAGATAATTGTTTTGCAATATTTTTTGCATCATTTTCTTTGGTCCTTGGCAGAATAATTATAAATTCAGCAGCATTAGTTCTAGATATGATATTAGATTCATTAACTAATGTTAATTCTTTCATAATATTTGCCATTTCTATAAATAGTTTATCAGCTTTTTTATATCCTACTTTTTTATTTAATAAATCAATTCTTGTTAAAACTATTGAGATTATGTAACCTAAATGATTTATGCTATTTTCTTCTAAATATTCACTTGTTTTTAATATTAAATATCTTCTATTATATAGCTTTGTTAATTCATCTACATACAATAACTCTTTGTTCTTTTTCAATATCTCATTTGCATGATTAAACATATTTTGAATTTTTTCAACCATACTATTTATACTTATTGTTACAGATTTGAACTCTAAAGTAAAAGGTATCTTTTTTTGAAAGATAAACTTATTTTGCATAATAGAGTCACTTTGCTCTTTTATAATACTTAAAGGTTTTAAAATAGATTTAAAAAGTAAAGAAAGAACAAATAAAAATACAATAAAAGTTATAACTAAAGTAATAATTAGATTTATGAAAATTGCATAAATTTGATTATAAAAAATATCTCTATCAGCAAAAACTTCAAGTGTACCTAATACTGTCCAACCTTGTGAGATTGTCGAAGAAGCAGAAACTTCATCAATATTTACAAAATTTAAAAACCATAGAGGAAACTTTTTTTCAAGGGATTCTTCTTTTTTTCCTCTTTGATGTACTATATTATTATCTAAATCTTTAAATATTATTTTTTCATAATTACCATTGTCAAAACTTGCATTTAATACAGTTTTAATTGTACTAATATCAGCTTGTGCATTTGTTATGGATAAACTTATATTTGATACACTATTTTGAACATTTTGATATAATGACTTTTGAGCAGAGTCTTTTATCTCATTAAAACTTATACTTGCTATTAATATAAATAATATTGTAAAAACAATTGATAGTAAAATTGAAATTTGTTTAAATAGACTCATATTTTATTCTCCCTAAAGTTTTTTAATAATTTATCCCATTTTCTATGGGCAGCTGTTTTTTTACCATTTTTTAAAATATTTGGATTGAAATTGTATATTGGTTTTAAATCTTTTCTTTTTGAAGCTTTAAAAATTCTTTTTCTAATACTATCTAAAATCAAAGGCTCTGAAGTAGGTGTTTCAAAATAGGAAAGAACCATATGAGCTTCATTTGAACCTTCTAATCTAACATAAGATAAAAACATCTTTTTGGTAGAAACACCTAAATACTTTAATACAAAATATTTAGCTATAACATAATCTTCACAATCACCTTTATCTTTTCCTAAAAATTCATAAGGTGTAGCCCAATAATCACTTACTCCATAAATATCTTTATCATCACCATAAGGAACAGAATTAAAAAAGTCATTTATCATTTCTAATTTTTTTAACTCATTTTTTTTTGATGCTCTTTTTATTGTTCTATTTAAAGCAATAAACCTATTTTTTGCAAATCTATTATATTTTTTTTCTACTTTCTTTATTAGATCTGTAGAATTAAAATCCGCTTGAGAAATAGAAAATACAAAAAATAAAATGAGTATAAAAACTTTCATAGAGTAATTTTATCCTAATAAATAAAGAGATAAATAAAATTTATCTCTTTATTCCCTTATACAATTTGATCAGTAATATTTTGTTCAACTTTTACTTTAACAGAAGAATCATCTGAGTTTGTATAAATATCATATCCATTATCTGCTCCTGTTCCTGCCTCAGTTGTCCAAGTATTACCATCATTTTTAAATGAAACAGCATCTGAACTGTCACCTTTAATAACTAATTCATTATTACTATCTGTCATATCTAAAACATCTTGTAATGATAAATTTAATAAATCATTTGCACCTGCTTCACTTAAGTCAATTTCATTTAGATTTTTTGCAGTTGTTATTGCATCAATATTATCAAAGTCTAAACTTATTCCTTCTTCTAAAGTTAATGTTCCAGATACATCTGAAAGATTTAATTCAAAAGTACCTGTAACTTCAGAACTTTCATCACTATTTTCAGTCTCAACTGTTTTAGCTTTTACAGATACGCTAGCTACTGACTCATCATGTGATAGTTGGATATTATTGATTTGATCGTAAGATATACCATTTAATTTCCAAGTTGTACCATCTAAAGTTGCATTTAAAGCTGTACCATCTTCAAGTCTAAATTGTGCAGATTCATTTAATCCATCAAGTTCTAAACTCATAGTCTCACTTCCATCAACATCAGCCATATTTGCATTTAGTTTTAAATCAACCCAAGAGAAGGCATCACCAAATGTAAGAGTAGGAGCTATTGTCATATCATCAGCAACAGGATCAATATGTCCTGTTACTGAAACTGTTTCTGAAACATATGATGATAGGTTTTGCTCTTTAATATTTACAGTTGCTTTAAAATCAAAATCCCCTGACCAATTTACTGGAGCGTTAATATAAATCTCTGGCATTGTTCCATTATTTGGTACTAACC
The DNA here is from genome assembly GCF_004116625.1 of Halarcobacter mediterraneus. Taxonomy (NCBI): domain Bacteria; kingdom Pseudomonadati; phylum Campylobacterota; class Epsilonproteobacteria; order Campylobacterales; family Arcobacteraceae; genus Halarcobacter; species Halarcobacter mediterraneus. Next base: position 49,662 of record NZ_NXIE01000005.1, on the reverse strand, counting down.
ATTTATTTCTTGCTACGTCATCATCACCTGTAATATTTGGTGTTAAATCAAAAGTACCATTAGTAGTTCCAATATTTGTAGCCATAACTAATGAACCACCCTCTTTATACCAAACTGTAAATCCATTTGGAACCTCATCTAAGATAATATTTCCTAAACTTTCAGACCCATCAATAATTGCATCTGTTTTTATCTCAAATTTTACTGGGTTTGCTAATCCAGTACTATCACTATCAGTATCCTCTATTCCACTTGCAATAACTGTATCAGTATTAAGAACAATATCAATTTCTGGGCTTACTGTAATGCTTGTATTTCCTGTTGAGTCTAGTTCTACAGTACTTCCAGTTTCTTTATTTTGAACTGTTACTTCAAAGTTTACACTTCCATCTCTGTTTAATGCTGGAGTGTATTGTAATCCTGTGATTGGTGTATCAACTGCAAATGCAGGCTCTCCTGCTTTTGGTGTAATTATGTATGTTCCATTACCATCATCAGTTATCTCATATTTTCCAGAACTATCTATTAAAGTGCCACTTGTTCCACCACCAGTTGCAACATCAGCCCAAGTTTCAGTTACTTTAATTGTAATTGAATTACCAATTAATTCTGTTTTACTTCCATCAGATGGGTTTGATAAAGTAATTGAAAGATTACTTGTGCCATCTTCATCTATGTTTTCAGCACTTACATCAACTGTCATTTCGTCTGTTACAGGAATAATAGTTTCTTCATAACTAGGTATTCCTGTTCCATCTACAAAGGTTCCACCATCAAATGTAGAGATAGTTGCAGAGAAAGTCATCTTACCATCTTTATCACCACCTGTATTCATATCAGTAGGAGGTGTAACTATTACATTTGAAAGTTTAGCCTCAATATCTGAAGCACTTCCCGTTCCAACAACTACATAGTAAGTTTTTCCACCATCTTCATAAGAATAACTAGCACCCTCTACTGTAGTACCTTCAGGGAAATCTGTAAAAGTAATAGCATAATTACCAGAAGATGAACCACCACTATTTGTTACATTAATTGATTTACCAAGGTTATAAATAACATCAGCTGTACCGTCATTATTATCTTCATAAATAGTAGCTTCTTTTGTACTTAAATCAAATAATGGTGGTGTTCCAGAACCTGTACCTGTACCTTCAAAATCATTTAGATGAATAGTTACTGAATCACTTTCTATTTCTGCATCTGCACCATCTTGAGTATATGTTGTGATTTTTATATCTCTTTCTTCAAAATCAGCACCGGTATTTACTTTAAATACAATATCTGATAAGGCTCCATCTACATCTAATGTGCTATCTGTTGGAGCTGTAATTTCCCAAATACCATTATGTACACTTCCACTATATCCATAGTATGTAGCACCTTCAACTTCAACACCCATTGGCACACCTGAAATTACAATTTTTGTAACAGTTTCTGAACTATCTTGGTCATTACTTGTTGTTGTAACTGGAACTTTAAACTCGGAATTTTCTTGGTTTATAGTTACCGTTGAACCAGAAATTGTTACATCTCCAGCTTCTTGTGAAATTGTACCAAGTGTTAAAGTTGGTACATCTGTAACTGCTTTTACATTTACAGTATGAGCATGAGAGAAAGTTTTTGTATTAGATTCACTTCCATTTGTATCTGTTACAGTATAAACAACTGTTAAACCAAAATTATCAACACCATCTAAATCATGTTCTGTTGTATTTTTGGCATAAACACTATCAGCTTGTTCAGCTGTAAGTTCATAGTATCCATCTGTTACGGTTAATTCATTAGTCATACTTGCATCTGAATATAGTTTATACCCTGCAGGAACATTAGAAGCTAAAATTTTTACACTAGTAATAGTTTCTTCTCCATCGGTATCATCATCTATTAAAGAAGGTTTTAGATTTAATTTATTAGCACTTCCATCAGCATCTTCATAGATTGTTGAACTTGTAGTAATTACAACATCATCTGCAATTGGATTTACAAAGATATTAACAGTATCAGTATCCCAAGTTTTACTATCATTTTCTCCAGCTTTTTCAGTAGTTACATATGTTAAATCAAAACTTGCACTTCCACTAAAGTTTTCAGGGACAATAAGTTCTATATCTCCAGCTTTTATATCACTTGCTTTTACAACATACATTCCATCTTCTATATAATATGGACTTCCTGAAGCTATAGTAAAGCCTGTTGGTAAATCTATTTTTACAGTTAAAATCTCTGAGTCATCAGAAGAACCAAGACTATCAGGTGTAGTATAGATACTATTGAAGTTAAGTTTATTATCCTCATCTACATTTATATTATCTTCTAAATCAGTACCATCTGGTGCATCTGCGATATTTTTAACTATTACATCTATTGTCGTAACAGTAGGAGCTGCAACATCATCACCATCTTTAGTTTCGGCTGATACATTTAAAGTATAATCAGTATCATCGTTATGAGGTGGAATAAATTTTGGTAAGATAGCATTGTCATACTCTTTAATAGTTATTGCCCAACTTGTTCCACTTATATCAACTGAGATGTTAGTATCATTTGTTCCACTAACAAAACCATCTTTATTATATAATCCACCATTATAATAAATCGCTCCATCATCTGGAAGTTCACTTATAGTTACATTAAATGTTTCAGAACCATCCTTATCATCAGAACTTACTTCTATTTCTAAAGGGATACCATTTTCTGGTTCATCAATTGTATCAATAGGATTTTCATCATTTCCTTTACTTCTTCCAGCATCTTCGAAACCTACAGCTTGAGAAACTTGAATAGTTGCTAAGTCTGCTACTGGATCAATATCTCCAATTATATTAAAAGTTACACTATCTGTTTTTATCTCTGGTGTTACAGAAGAATCACTATCTTTATCTTGTACATTAAGGGTAATTGTCGCTTCTAAATCAATATTCGAAGCACCATAATGTTCTGGAAATTCTATAGTAAATGAAGGATTTGGTTCTTTGTTATCTGGGAAGTTTATCTTAACATCTCCATTTGAATCAACTGTTGCTTTTGAAGTCCCAAGTGTTACAATAGAATCTGGTTCTAAGCCACTAATTTCATACCATCTTTTTTCTGAACCATCATTATCACCTAAAACTTGATTTTTTAGTAATTCTGCTACATTTATAACAAGAGTACCCTCATCAGTATTAGCTGGAATAGTGTAAGTATGAGTTTTTGTATCTCCAGTATTAAACTCTAATGGTGAGATATCATCTGTAACAGCTTTTATATCAAGGGTTACTATTTGTGATGCTTCACTTGAAACAATATCAGGAGAGTACACATCCCCATTCTCATCTACTTCATGTGAAGCTACTGCAATCTTTGTTTTGATATTTGTTGCATTATCTTCATCATGCATAATTGCGATTGATTCGTATTGAGCTTGTGTTAAAGAATGGTCTCCAGTTTGTCCATTTACATGATAGTTATCAACATCACTTATTACAACAGTAAATGTACTATCTTTAGTAATAGTTTCTAAAGTTCCATCTAAAGTTCCATCACCATTTGTATCATAACCTATAGTTGCTGTTCCAAAATCTCCACTTGTATCAAATGAAAACTCTATAGCACCTAATCTTTCTGGATTATCTCCAACAGTTGTACCAGAGTTATCTGTTACATCACCATCATTTTGGTCTATTTGGTCTTCTTTAACTGGAATTTCTAAACCTAAAACTTTTACATTACTACCTTCTCTTTGGTTTCCATCCTGCGCATCTACATCATCAATGTTTGCATCTTCCCAAGTTTCAACAGTTTTATTTTCAAGAGTTGGTGCATCTGCTACTGGTTTTACAGTAATTCCAACTGTTGCTGTTGCAGTATCTCCATCAGCATCACTAACATTATAAGAAAAACCAGATGTTTCACCACTATAATCGTCATTTGGAGTAAAAGTAAGTGTTCCATCACCATTATTTTTAAGTGTTCCAACTACATCATCTTTTGCTGTGTCATAGATATCAATAGAATCTCCATTTGCAACATCACTTGCAGAATCTACACCATTATCTAAATTAATAATACCTCCATCAAAAGACTCATCGCTAATATAAATTATTTTTGTAGTATCTTCATCTAAAGTTACATTTTGATGTATACTTGATGGAAGTGAATCATTTACTGTAACCGTAAAGTTCTGAACACTACTTGTTTGTCCTTGATCTGTTATTTTATAACCAAAGGTAAGAACAACATCATCGTCATCACTTGCATCACCATTTCCAGATATCGGGTGGTCTATGTTTTTATACTGTGTATAAGTATAATCATCATCAGCTCCACCAACTCCTTTTTTATCAAGTGTGATAACAAAAACTCTATCACCCTCTTCTCTTCCTGAACCTGCATAAGCTGTAGTTGTGTTACCTGATACTACATACTCTATAACTACTCCATCAGATTTTAGAATATCTCCATCAGCTGTGTTAAAACTACCATCATCAGAAGTAAAAGTTGGAGTTCCTTCAAATAAAAGTTCGTAAGCATCATCTCCATCAGGTGATATGATATTTAATGATTTAGTATCTGTAATAGTTGTTACACTGTTTTCCATATCAAAATTATCTTCATCTACATAAGCATCAGTAGGATCTCCTAATGTAACACCATCTAAAATCTCCCCTGTTGCAGTTTTTTGTGTATGAATAGCTACATTTTCAAAAGAATCATTTGACTGAGCTACATCTGTAATAGTCAATGTGTAATTTTCTGTTCCATCTGTTACAAAATCATCTATAGTGATATTACTAACTGTTGCAGTAGAGTTTCCTCCTGTAATAGTTACTGTTGTAGTTTTAATTCCATCTTTAAAATCAGCATTTTCTGTTGTATCAGCACTATATTCCATTGTAACAGTAATTGTTTCACCATCTGGAACTGTGATTATCTTTCCATCTTTATCTACTAAAGTTACTGTATGAGTTAAAGTATTACCTTCAATTACTGAATCATCTTTTGTAAGTTTTACATAAACAGTATCTTCAGGTCCATAAGAAGGAGTATCAGGATTATCTTCTCCTGCATTTTCATCTGATTGATTATCTTTTGATGGATTATCTTTGATAGTTCCTATAACTTCAATTTGATCGCCTGTAGAATTATCTGTTTGCCCATCTTCGATTTCATCTGCACCATTTGCAACTGTATGTGGTTTGATACTAAAGTTATCATTGTTATAATCAATTTTATTGATAGTTATTTTTAATTGCTCATCACCCTCTGCAAAATAATCATCTAAAGCAGGAAGAGTAAATTCTTTTGAACTACTACCATTATTAACAACAACAGTATCTTTTGCTGTATAATCATCACTATTAGCTGGATTATCACTATAACCTTCATAGTCAAGATGTACAGTTGCATCACTAGTTACAGTAATAGGATTACCCAGTTCATCAACAATAGTAATAGTATACTTTAACTCACCTCCCTCATTAGCTACATTATCAACACCATCATTTATAACTTCAATCTTAGCAAATAATCTTTCTTTTATAGTTGTAGTTACAGGAGCTGTATCTATATTTACACTTTCATAAGCATCTCCATCATAAGAAGCATATGTATTATCTACTAATTCTACAATATATGTTTCACCTCTATCTTCTGTAGTTTCTTTAAATACTTCTGTGCTAAACATTTCCCCTATTTTAATAGTTTGAGGTGTTTTATTATAATCTTCTGTTCCATCAGTTGAAGTTGAAGTAGGACTCTCTATACCTTTAGCTTCTTTATCTTTAAACACAACATCTACTTGCCCTACTTGAGTATCAAGTCTTGTATCGTCATTAAATGTTGTCTCACCATTTTCAAAAGCATAAGCAATATAATTAGCTTTGCTTCCTACAACTTCATCAGCACTATTTGCAAGTTGATAGTTACCACTTCCATCTTTTACGATATCACCATTATCATCTACTGCAAAGAGTTTAATCATTACAATTTCTTTGTCAGCCTCTTCTGTATGATTTGTAGTATCGTTAGGATTATGTGGTGTATTGTCGTCTATAGGTTTTGAATTATCAGTAATTGTTGTAATAACACCAGAATTACTTACTGTTGTTGCACCATACTCAGTATCTTCTGCTGGTGTAAAGTTTATGATTTTTACAGTTAAAGTTTCTCCATTATCAGCTATATAATCATCAAGTGCATCAATCGATACTGCTGTTCCTAAGTCAATAGATGTAATTGAATCTTGTGGCTTATAATCATTCGTACCTTCTTCCGCATCATCTTCTATATTTCTTGTAGCTGTACCATCTGTAAAAATAAAGTCAACTGTTCCTTCTTGAATATCAAGTTTTGACTCGTCATTAAAAACAGTTGTATTTGGTTTAAAAGCAAGTGCTACATAATAAGCATTTCCACCTTCTGGAGCACTATTTACTTCAATATAATTTCCATCTACATCTTTAAGTGGAGTACCATTTTCATCAGCTGCAACAATTTTTATTATTGTTCTTGGAATAACTGGTTCTGGCTCAGGCTCTGGTTCTGGCTCTGGTTCTGGCTCAGGCTCTGGCTCTGGTTCTGGCTCTGGTTCTGGCTCTGGTTCTGGCTCTGGTTCTGGCTCTGGCTCTGGTTCTGGCTCTGGTTCTGGCTCTGGTTCAGGAATAATTGGAGGAGTAGTAATCTCAGGAGTAGTAGGTTCCTCCTCTTCCACTTCTGGTTCTTCTTCTCTTGGTGGAGTAGATGGTCTAGCAGGTTCTGTAGGAGTTATTGGGTCAATAGGAGTAAAAGGATCAGAAGTTCCTGAATCATCATCAAAACTTAGTCTTTCTTCAGATTCAATTTTAAACATCTCTCTATCAATAAAAGTTTGCGTTCTTGCTCTAAATGAAGCATCTCTTAAATCACTTTCTACATTTGTTGCATCACCATCTCTTGCTTGAAACTGTGCTTCTCCAGTAGTTTCATCTTCTGCTTCTTCTTCCCCTTCTGTAGTCTCTTCTTCTGTCACATCTTCATTATCAGCTTGTGCATTTTCTTCTATAGCCTCAGTTTTTTCATCCTTAAACTCTGCATCTCTTAAATCACTTACCACATCTTCTTGTGCATTATAAGAATCTGGATTTAAATTTAATCCTTCCCTTGTGAAATATAATTCTTCTGTACCAAAAGCAGTTTCAATTAAAGAAGAATCAATCAATTGTTTTTGCCCTTCACTTAATACAATTACATCATTTCCTGAAAGTTCAATTTCTATTTTTGAAGCAGTAGAATTTGAATTATCCCCATATACTGTATCATTTTCATATATGGTATCTCCTACTTGTAAAACTCTTATATTTCCATTTTCATCTTTTACATGAAAAATTCCATTAGATAAGCTTTTTATAGTTCCAGCTATAGTTGCCATGGCTTTTCCTTTTTATTCTATTATTTATTATTTTTAAATTTTAGTGATTTTTTTTTATTTTGTATATCACCCAAAGGGGTGAATTAATAGATTTATATTTTAATTTGTAAATAAAGAAGCAAAGGATAATCTATCCTTTACTTTAAGTTTTTCATAAATATGTTTGATATGTGTTTTCACAGTATTTATTGAAATATTAAGCTCTTCACTTATATTTATATTTGTATAACCATTTTTTAAAAGAGTTGCTACTTTTTTTTCAGCATTTGTCAAGCCTGAAAATAATTCTTCCTCTAAATTTTTCTTATTTTTATTAATTGTCATATTTTTTAAAAACTCAGTTGTAATATGAGGAGGCAACCAGATATAATCATTAGAAATCGCTTCTACTGCTGAAATTAGAAAAGAAGAACTCATTAGAGAATTTCCATAGCCATTCACACCTTTAGAAAGCCAACTCTGTGCTTGTTTATATTCGGGTGTTCTATCTAAAATAAGTATTTTATTTTTATTTTTTATCATAGACTCTATGATATAGTTTAAATTTTTAGAATTTAATTCTGAATTTATTATTAGCAAAGAGTCTTTTACTAAAAAGAGTTCTTTTTCTTCTGTCAGAATACTAAGTTCATAATCTTTTAACAACTTTTCCCATCTAACAATTAGTGCAATATCACTACTATAAACTACTATTTTCATTATCTCTCCGTAAAGGTATATTGCTTGGTTTTTAATATTGGTTTTAAAATATAATCTAAAATGGTTTTTTTGCCAGTGATAATATCAACATCAGCTACCATTCCAGGAATAATCTTCATTTGTTTTTCTTCTGTTCCAATATAGTTTTTTTCTGTTTTGATTCTTACTAAATAATAAGTTTTATCATCTTTTTCTGTGATTGTATCAGGTGAAATATTTATAACCTCCCCTTCTAATCCTCCATAAATAGAAAAATCATAAGCTGAAAACTTCACTATTGCTTTTTGCCCTTGATATATAAATGCAATATCTGAAGGTAGAATTTTCACCTCAACAATTAAATTATAATCAGTAGGTACAATCTCTATTAAATCTTGTGCAGGTTTAATTGATCCCCCAATAGTATTTATATGAAGAGTTTGAACAATTCCATTTGAGGGAGACTTTACAATAGTTCTTGATACTTGATCAAGAGAAGCTACTGCATTTGCTTCTAAATCTTTTAATGAAGTTACAGCTTCATTTAACTTTTCTTGGGTTTGAGATTTAAAAACTTCAAGAGTTTCCTTTATCTTTTTTTCTATTTCACTTGTTTCTGATTTTATTCGATTAACAGAAAGAATTGCACTTTGAAGTTTTTGTTTAGCTTCACTCTCTTCTCTTTGTAGTTTTAAGAAATCTACTTCTGAACGAATCCCTCTTTTTACCATAGGTTCGGTCATTTTAACTTCTTTTTCAATTGCATCAACAGAAAACTTTAAATGTTTAATTGTTTGTCGTACATCTTTTAGCTCACTTTGTTTTTGTTTATTTTGTTCTTTTAAAATTTGAACTTTAGAATCTATTTGATTCATATTACTTAGATATAACTCTTTTTCATTTTTAAAAAAATCATTTAAAGTTTTATTTTCACTTTCTTGATATTCAAAAGGTTCTTCTTTTAATTGAGCTTCAAGTCTTTTTATTTGTGCTTTTAAGTATTGTGTTTTTATTTCATTTGATATTAAAGTTGAAGAAGATTTTTCATTACTAATTCGTAATAGAATTTGGTCTTTTTCTACAAAATCTCCCTCTCTTACCAAAATTTCAGAAACTATTCCACCTTCTAGATTTTGTATAATTTGATTTTGTCCACTAGGAACAACCTTCCCATGACCTCTTGCTATTTCATCTATTTGTGCAAATGATGCCCAAATAATAAAAGAAAAAATAGTTATAACAAAAGATATAAGAACCCAATGTAACTTTTTAGGTCGATTATAAATTACAGCTGAACTTAAACTTTTCATATATTCATAATCATGTTTAGTTAAATTTTTATTTATCTTAGGAGTATTTTTGTTAAAAAAAGCTTCTTTTATTTCTTTTAAATTAGCCATTTACTGTTCCTAATTTTTGAAGAATTTCTTTTTTATTTCCATCTAAAACTTTTTTACCATGATTCATAACAATAATTCTTGAAGTTAAATCAAGCATATTCATTTTTTGTGTTATTAAAATTAAAGTTTTGTTTTCAATATCTTCTTTTAAATTTTTTAATACTTTTGATTCAGTTGTTTGATCCATAGCATTTGTTGGTTCATCAAATAAATAAGTATCACAATTTCCTATTAAAGCTCTTGCTATTGCTACACTTTGACGTTGTCCTCCTGAAAGTCCTAATCCCCTTTCTCCTATTTGCATATCATACCCCAGAGGATGAAGTTTTACAAAATCATCTGTTGTACTTGTTTTAGAACATTTTAATAACCACTCATCATCAACAAATCTATAGGCTCCAAGAATATTATTTTTAATAGTTCCCCTAAAAAGATGAATATCTTGAGGAACATAAGATACACTCTTTCTTAAATCTGCTGGGTCAATTTGAGAAATATCAATTCCATCTATTAAAATAGAACCACTGTCTGGTTCATATAGTTTTAAAATAAGTTTTGTGATTGTACTTTTTCCTGAACCTATTTTTCCAATAAAAGCAACCTTTTCTCCTTCTTTTATTGTAAAACTAACATTATCTAAAGCATAAGCTTCTGAATCTGGATATTTAAAGCTCACATTTCTAAATTCTATATCTCCTTTTAAAGAAGGTCTTTTTACAAACTCTTTAGCAAGGGGTCTTTCTAAAGGTTTATTAACAATTTCATCTAACATTTTGTAAGAAGTTTTTGCATCTTCATAATTTGAAATTAATGCCGCTATTTGTCCCATAGGTGCAATTGCTCTAGAAGAAAGAATCATTGCAGCTATTAAACCTCCCATTGTGAGTTCAAAGTTTTGAATTTGATATACTCCAATTACAATAATTAATACAGTATTCAATCCAATTAATAATCCTGTAACAGTTGGAATAGAAGAAGAAATAAGTTTTGACTTTAAACTTTTATTTGCTATTTCTCCTGTTGACTCTTCCCAATCATATTGAACATTACTTGATAGTCCTTGTGCTTTTATTGTTTCTATATTATGTAAAGATTCAACTAATATTCCATTTTTTTTAGCACTTGCTTCATAAGTACTTTCAATACTTTTTTGTAATGGTTTTTTTATAATAAGTGCATAAAGAAGAATAAGAATGATGATGAAAAGTGGCACAAAAACCATAATCCCTGCAATATAAAAAATTACTAATAAAAATAAAATAGAAAAAGGGAAATCAATAAGTACACTTAAAGTTGCATTTGTTAAAAAAGATCTTATGCTATCAAAACTTTTTAAGTTATTTGCAAATGAACCTACTGATTTGGGGTGGGCTTGCATTTTTAAATCAATTACTTTTTCAAAAATAATAGAAGACATAATAATATCACTTTTTTTACCTGCCATTTCTAAAAAATATGACCTTAAAAATTTTAAAGCCCCATCTAAAAGAAATACTAATACAATTCCAATAGTAAATACAAGTAGAGTTTCTTGTGCATTATTAGGGATTACTCTATCATAAACATTCATTGTAAATAATGGCGTTGCTAAAACAAAAAGATTTATTAAAATAGAAGCCAAAATACAATCTAAATAAATCTTTTTTGAAAAACCTAAAGTATTCCAAAACCAATGTTTGTGATTTTTTAAGTCTAAAGTTTTATTGTTATTTGAATCTTCATACTCGAAGGCTTTTTTTAACATAAAAGCATAACCTAGATACTCTTTTTCTAATTCTTCAAGCTCAACAACTTCTTCTAAAGGTTCATCCCCAGGAAAAATTACTTTTGCTTTTTTCTTATTTTCTAAAAAACTTTCTAAAATACAACTATTATTATTTGATAATAAAATTATTGCTGGTAATTGTAACTGTAAAATGTCTTTTAGTGTTCTTTCTATTAAAATAGTTTTTAATCCTGCTCTTGATGCAGCTCTTGAAAATAAAGACCTAGAACTATTTTTAGAAAATAATAATTGTTCTGTCAAGTTTGCATCAACTGGCAAACCTGACATTAAAGAATCTGAAGAATAAGGTTTATGAAATAATTTTGTATATAAAACTAAAGATTCTAATAAATTATCTTTTTTAGGAGAATGATATATCAAGTTATCTCTTCTTATTGTTTATTTATATTTATTAATTCAGCTTCTATTCTTCTATTTAAACTTCTTCCTTCTTTTGTATTATTATTAGCTACTGGTTCCTCAAAACCTTTTCCTTGAGCTTTTACTCTTGATTCACTAACTCCATTTGCAATTAAAAGAGTTTTAATTACGTTTGCTCTTTGTTCTGATAAATATTTGTTATACTTTGCAGAACTTTTTTCACTCTCTTTACTTGCATGTCCAGTGATTACAGTATTAAACTCTTTATTATCAACTAAAAATTTTGCAAATGCTAATACTTTTTCTTTTGTATCTTCTTTTATTTTAGAAGAATCCTTTTCAAATAATACTTCAAGATTAATTTTATTTGTACAACCTTCTTCATCAACAGTATATCCTGGTGCAGTATTTGGACATTTATCTAATTCATTAATTACACCATCTTTATCATCATCTAAAACAACTGTTTCTTTAGTTTTAGGAATATACAATGAAACTGCAACTACATTATTAATATCATGTTTATCAGTTTCTAAAAATAAATTATCATAATCTACTCTTGATTGAGAAACTAATTTTTCTTTATTTACACCATTTTCAATTAGTAATTCTGTTATTGTCTTAGAATAGTCTAAGGCTTTATTATAACTATCTTCACTATTCTTCATATTTTGAGTATGGCCTATTACAGTTACTGTAATATCATCTCTATCATAAGAGTTTATTTTTTTAGCAATATCTTTAATATTATTGTTATACGCTTCATTAGTTGCATCAAAATTATTCATATTAATAAAATCAAATCTTTTAATTAGTTCAAAATTATCATACATCAAATGTTTATCAAGTTTTGTTGATTCAACATTTTTATTTGCTGCAATATTAAATTCATAATCATATAAACCTAATTTTTCTGATTTTTTAGGACTTTGTTCATTATACTTAGGAATTTCATCTAAATAAATTCTTTGCTCAGCTTCAAATTTATTCTTTCCATCTTCTAAAGCACAACCTTCTTCATCAACAAATGCCCCTAAAGTTGTATTTGGACAAGAGTCTTTAGTATTAGGAACTCCATCAAAATCACTATCAGTTTCAATTTGAACACATCCAGTTGGTTTGATATTATCTCCAACTAAAGAATTATCACAAATATCAACACTATCAACTACACCATCTTTATCCACGTCTAATTTTACAGGTAAACTATCTTCTTCAATTTCAAAAGGCTTTTTACTTGGGTAAACAATATTACTATATTCATTTTCATCCAAAATTGAACTAACTAATAATCCCATTGCATCCAATATTCTATATTGTGCAAAAAGCTTGTCTGTTTCAGCATTAATAATTTGATTTTTAGAATTTATTAAATCATTTTGAGCAGAAAGTAAGTCAAGTAAAGTTCTTCTTCCCATCTCATATTCACTTTGATAACTTGCTAAAGTTTCTTCACTATATTCATAATATTTATATAGTTCCTTTAACTGCTCTGTTAACATCTCATAAGCTGACCAAGATAATTCTAAACTCTCTATTGTTTGTCTTTTTAAATCTCTTTGAATTTCAACTTCTCTATTAATTGAACTTCTACTTTTTTGGATATCTGCTTGATGAGCTCCACCTTTATATAAATTCCAAGATAATGTAATGTATGCTCTAGTTCTATCATCTGGACTATCATAATTGTTTCTAGCACTTACATCATTATATAATTGCTCAATTTCTAAATCAACTTTTGGATAATACTTACTTTTTTTCTCTTTATAAAGACTTTGTGCTCCCTTAATATTATAGTTACTTACAAGTATTGAAGGATTATTATTAATAGCAAATATTGTTGCTCTTTCTAAACTTTCTGGCATTACATAATTAAGTTTTGGTAAAGATAAATCTGAAACTTTTACATTTCTTCCTAAAAGTCTTTTAAATCTAAAACCTTTGTCTATCATATTATTTTGTTGTACTACTAAATTTGATTTAGCCAAAGATAAAGAAGAATGTATTTTTGTCATTTCTGATTTTGTTGTAAGTCCTGTATCAAATAAAGATTGAACATCTTCAAAGATTTTTTCATTTACTTTAACATTATCTTTAGCATTTTGTAAAAGTCTATACGTTCTAATTGTGTCTAAATAAGAACCCACCATCTGAAAGGCAACATCATTTGCATTTTCTATATAATGATGTGCAGCAGCTAAAATTCTTGCTTTTTGATAGTCAATCTTATTTGTAGTACTAAAACCATTAAAAATATTTTGAGTTAATTTTAAAGATTGTGTATAATTATTATAAGTTTCATCTTCTATTTGATGTTTATACTTGTCATCTTCGTCATAATCTTTTAGTTCTCCAGCAGAATTTCTTCCAAAAGTTGCTCTATAGTCCAAAGATGGATACCATTCAGATTCTGCAATATTTAAATCTTGTTGAACTTCTCTAAAGTTCTTAAGTCTCTCTTTTACAATTGGATTTGTATGTAAAGATTCCTTAACACTCTCTTCTAAACTTAGTGCATTCAAGCTTGTTCCTAATAATAAAACTCCACTTGCAATAACACTAATTATATGATACTTCTTCATTTTACACTTCCTAAAATAAGTTAATTTGAAGAATTGTATAAACAAGAAGTATCACAAAAGTATCAAAAAACAATAAACTATTAAAAAATTAATAATTTATTAAATTTTTATTTTGTAACCTTCATTAAAAATATTTTGAATTAAATCTTTTGGTAATTTCTTTCTTAAACGACGAATAAGGTTTTTAAGACCATTAAAACTGCCTTCTTCATTATAATCTTCCCACACATGATAAAAAATTTCATTATATGAAAATACTTTATTTCTATGAGAAAATAATAAATCTAAAAAAAGTCTTTCTTTATTTGTTAAATCTATAGATTTATTGAATTTCTTCAATTCTTTTAATTGAACATTCCAACTATATCCTTCCTCTAAATTTATAGTTGCAATGGGTACTATTTCATAATTAGATATCTCGTTAATAGCTAAGAATAAAGCGTTTTTTAAATCTTTTCTACTTACTGGTTTTTTTAAGTATTTTACTAGTTTTAAGGAAGTTGCTTTAAGTAAAAATTCTGTATTTATGTGTGCAGTAAAAACTATTGCTTTTGTACTAATATCTTCTTTTCTAATAATTTCTAATAATTCTAAACCATTAATCTTTGGTATATGAATATCAACAATCAATATATCAGGTTTTTTTTCTTTATATAAAAAAAGAGCTTCCTCTCCATCTTTTGCCTCATAAACTTCTGAAAAAAGCATTTTTAAATAACTTGTATAGTTTTTTCTTAAAAGTTCTTCATCTTCAACAAATAAGACCTTATATGGATATATTTGACTCTCACTCATTAAGATTCTCCCTTTGGTAATTCCAAAATAAAACAAACACCTTCATCTTCATTTTTTACAGAGATACGTCCATTAAAACCTTTTTCTATAATCATTTTAGAAATATAAAGACCTAAACCTGTTCCTTGTGATTTATGTTTTGTTGTAAAATATGGCTCAAATATTTTATCAATTATTTTATTATTAATTCCATAAGCATTATCTTTAATGTATAAAATTAAAGCTTTTTTAGTATCTCTTAAAAATATTTCTATTAAAGGTAATGGCACTTTTTTTTCACTAAAAGCATCAATTGAATTATTTAATAATACTAATAAAACCTGATTTAATTCATCTGGATATGCATTTAAAGAAATATTTCTATCAACTTTTATTTCAACTTCAATTTTATAATAGGACAATCTTCTATTTAATATTTTTAAAGTTTTTTGAATATTTTCATATATGTTAAACTCTTCTCTTTCTTTATTTGGGTCAAAAAAATTCTTGAAATCATTTATTGTATTAGACATATACTTTGTCAGGTTTTCTATTTCTAAAAGCTTTTCTTCTATTTCGCTATCTAAAACTTTTTTATTTGATAATGTAGCATCTAATAACAAAACAGTAGAATTAATTTCAGCAAGAGGTTGTCTCCACTGATGTGCAATATTTTCTATCATTTCACCCATTTGAGCTAATTTACTTTGTTCCATAATTGTTACTTGATGTTTTGTATTTTCTTGGATTTCTGCTTTGATTTTATCTTCTAATTCACTGTTTAACTCTTTATATCTATTATGTGCTTTTTTTAATTCACTATTTTTCTTTCTTAATTCTATTTCATATTCTCGTTGCTGAGTTATATCATATCCTACATTTATCACTTCGCCATTATGCAAAGGGATATTAGCCCATTTAGTTACTAACTTTTTCCCTTCTTTTGTTTGAGGAGTCCACTCTTTAAACAAAATACTATCCAAATCTTTAAAAGAGTTTTTTACTCTATTTAATAAAACTTTATCAGGATAAAATAACTCTAAAGGATTTGAATAATTTTTTAATTCATCAAACTGCCAGCCAAATACTTTACTACATTCTTCATTCCATAATGTAATCTTACCATCGGAATCAAAGGAATTTAGAAAAATTGGTACCTTATTGAATAGTAATTTAAACTTTTGTTCACTCTCTTTTAAATCTCTTTCTATTTTTTTCCTTTTTTTTATTTCTTCTTTTAATTTTAAATTCCAATATAAAATAAGTGCTAAAATAACAATTGAGATAAATAGTATCTGAGCAATTAGATTATAATCAATGGTTATATCATATTCAAGATTATTCCATTTATAAAAGATTTTTTCCCTTGTTATAGAATCTATAGAATTTAGTGTTTTTTCTAATATTTCATTTAATAATATTTCATCATTTCTTGAAGCAATAC
This sequence comes from Halarcobacter mediterraneus, assembly GCF_004116625.1. Lineage (NCBI taxonomy): Bacteria > Pseudomonadati > Campylobacterota > Epsilonproteobacteria > Campylobacterales > Arcobacteraceae > Halarcobacter > Halarcobacter mediterraneus. The sequence continues at coordinate 33,248 of NZ_NXIE01000005.1, read as the reverse complement.
TTAGATTAAAAGACTCTTGAAATTGACCTGTAATGGCTATATCTTTTAAATGGTATTTTTGTATTTCATTATTTATTACTATTGAATTATCCAATAAACCAAAAAATTTTTCTTGTTGTACTTTTTTTAATCCTTCTTCTACAGATTGAACCTGAATTAAATTCATATCTGGATATTTATTCTTTAAGATTTCATACATAGAATAATTTCCAACAATTGCAATTTTTTTATTATTAATCTTTTTTATATCATTAATAAATGATTTTCCTTTTTTTGTTGCTAAAACAAGTGGTGTTTTTAAATATGGGCTTGTAAAGTTTAAATATTTAGTTCTACTTGGTGTTTTCTGAGATAAAGCTAATATATCGCAATCTCTTTTTTTCACCTTTATAAGAGATTCCTTCCAAGAATCAGTGATTACAAGTTTAATAGGTATTTTAATTTTATTAGAGATATTTTTCATAAAATCTGCTGCTATTCCCATATGCTTACCTTCTTTTATACCATCAAGTGGCATCCAATTAGGATCTACACACATTTTAATCTTTTTCTTATAATTCAAGTACTCTTTTTGTTTATCAGTCAAGTATAAAGCTTGTATATTATCTTCAAAAATAAATTTTTCTAATCTCTTTTTTGGCAGTTTTTCAATTAATTGAGATTGAGTAAAAGTATCTGCGATAAAATTTAACTGATTTAAATCTATACTTCCAATAGAGTAAACTTTTGTCAACATTAAATCTTCTATTTGTTTTGACTCAAATAAAAGTGCTTCTTTTGTTTTATTTTGAGTATTATATTTTTGTAAAATAATATCAACTAGTTCTTCTTTATTCTCTAAGGCATACTTCCATCCTTTTATTGAAGCATCCTTAAAAGCCTTAACTTTTTTTCTATTATATTCTGCATTATCTTTTTTTGTAAATAAGTTTAAATCATAAAATTTTGAACCAAATACTGCTGGGTCTAATATATTATATTTCACTCCTAATTTATTTAATTCATAAATTTCATTAGTTGTAAAAATACTAATTGCATCTACTTTTTTATCTACAAAGGCATTTACAGAAAATTCACGAGGATAATGTATAAAATCATTTATATTTATATCAAATTTATTTAGCATAGTTAAAACTGTTCTTTTATGTGAACTATCTAAAAGTCCCATAATCTTTTTATTTTTTAAATCTGAAGGTAGCTTAATATTTTTTTGTGTTGCCAAAACTAAAGGAGACTGTTTAAAAAAATTAGCAAGCATTATAATTGGATCTCCTTGAATATAATCAATTATAATAGAAGAAAAAGATAATCCAAAATCAGCATTTCCAGATAACACTTCTTCTACAATATTCATATTTTCATCAAATTCTATGAATTCAACATCAAATCCAGCTTTTTTATAAAAACCTTTTTCTTTTGCTGCATAAAAACCTGGAAATTCAAATTGATGTTTCCATTGTAATTGTAACTTTACTTTTTCTAATTTTTGAGGATATAAAAAAGAAAATAAGAATAACAATAAAAATAAATATTTCAATTTATGCCTTTTTACTATAACAATATAATAGATACATCATCCACAAAAAAAACAAAACTAAATATAAATAAGGTAAAAACATAAAAAAATAATTGTTTGATAAATAATTAACATTTAAATCTACAATAAATGAATTAATTGCAGTAATAAGAAATATTACAAAACCAATAAAAAACATTAGACTACTTATTTTATTTGCTATTTCTTTTTTATTCCTTATCTTCCAAAATATTAGTGCTATCAAACCATCAGATATCATAAAAAAGACTGAGAAAATAAATATTCTCATGGGAAGATTGAAATATACATAGGTAAAAAGTATGTACCCTATAAAGATAACTCCTATAGGAATAAAATATTGGTTTTTCCAATAAGCTTTATAACCTAAAAGTTTCAATACCGCAATATATAAATATATTTGACCTGAGACAAGGATTGTATTAGCAATGACTATTGAATAAAAATCAGAAATTGTATATCTTAAATTGATTAATGCAAGTCCTATTAAAAAACTCAAAGAAGAAAGAAAAAAATATTTAGCAAAATCTTTGTTAAAATAATATTTAATATATAAACAAAAAAGACTAAATACCATTAAAATTATATAACAAACTTTTGCTAAAAAAACTAAACTAAGCATTAAAAATACTAAAAAATATTATCTTAAATTTTATAGTTATTTTGTTAAAAGCTTCACAGGAACGATTTGGAATTCTTCCATATTCCATACATTATTTTGAACATAAGGTTCATTTGATAACCAATCATTTATTTCATCATCATTTGCAAAATCTACTAATAAAGTTGAACCAACCATCTGTTCTTCTTCAATTAATGCACCTGCATTAATTATTTTACCTTCATTCATTAATTTTTTAGTACCTTCAACATGAGCATCACGTACTTCAAGTCTTTTTTCTAAAGCTCCCTCATTATCATAGGCAATTACTAAATATTGCATCTTAACCCCTTTACATTTTTATTAGTATAGCATTTTATAATTACTAAATTATTAAAAAAGAGTATTTGTTATAGATTAAAATAGTTTTCTGAAAGTATGAAAGTTAAAGGATAAATAATTACATTAAGGTATCTAAATAGTTTACTTACTTGAATATTAGGTATTATTTCCTCTAATGGTGTGCCTTCTGTTATTTTTGACATAATATTGAGTTTTAAAGATATATCTAGAAATTTTATTCCTACTATACTTAATAATAAAAAAGACGTATTATTTAAAAAGATTACTAGAAATATTGAATATATAAAACTAGGATTTAATAAAAAAAATAAAAATATGCTTTGTCTATAAATGCTATAATTATTTTGAAGCATTCCATGAAGAGTATCAGATTTTTGCCAATTTGACTCAAAAAGTTCAATGGCTACAAAGATTAGAAAAAAAGAGATTATTTCCATTTTAAAATAACATTAGGGATACCCCTAATGCTTATTCTTCCTCTGAAGGAATAGAGAATCTAACTTTATGATCTTTATAAAGTCCTGTTCCAACAGGAATTGTTCTACCTATTACAACATTTTCTTTTAAATCTTCTAACATATCCATTTTTGCACTTATTGCTGCTTCCGTTAAAACTTTTGTTGTTTCTTGGAATGAAGCTGCAGAAATGATTGAGTCAGATGTTACCGCTGCTCTTGTGATACCAAGTAATAATGGTTCTGCAATAGCTGGTTTACCACCAAGTTTTATAATCTTTTCATTCTCTTGAATAAATCTTTTTTTAGAAACCATATCACCAATAATAAATTTAGTATCTCCTCCATCTAAGATAGATACTTGTCTTAACATTTGAGATAAAATTACCTCAATATGTTTATCAGCAATATTAACCCCTTGAGATCTATATACTTGTTGTACTTCTGATACAATGAAATAATGAAGAGCTTTTTCTCCTAAAATTCTTAATACATCATGTGGAGAAACCTGACCATCAGTTATTGCTTCACCAGCATGAACAAACTCACCTTCATGAACTAAAATCTGTTTAGATTTTTCTACTAAGTATTCAGCTTTATTACCATTTTCATCAGTAACAATAACTCTTTGCTTATTTCTAAGTGGCTTACCAAATGAAACTATTCCATCAAACGATGCAAGAACAGCAATTACTTTAGGTCTTCTTGCTTCAAATAACTCAGATACTCTTGGAAGACCTCCAGTAATATCTTTTGATTTTTGTGTTGCTTTAGGTGTTTTACCTAATACATCAGCAATTTCTACTGTTTGACCTTCACTAACAAATAATGAAGTTTTTGGTTCTAAAGAATATCTTAATAGTTCTTTATCTTCTGTAGCTAAAACAATAGTTGGTTTATATCCACTTGGAATATATTCATTTACCACTAATTTTGAAGTACCAGTTAATTCATCAAATTGTTCTGCAACTGTAACTCCAGGAATAATATCTTCAAATGATACCTTACCTTTTTCTTCTGCAATTGAAGGATTTGAATAAGGATCCCATTCAGCAATAACTACTTGCTCTGAACTTGCTGGTAGTGAAATAACACTATCCTTTTCAACCTCAGTATTATCATTATGTTCAACAACAGAACCTCTTGCAATATAGTGTCTTAAAGCTTCTCTATCATCTGCATCAACAATAACTGCAAAAAGACCTTTTTCATTTACTGCTTCACCAGATTTAATATCATGTCTTCTTTCTAAATAATCTCCAGTTAACTTATAGTATTTTACTATACCTTTAGAACCAGAGATTACAGTTGTTGTAATAGGAGCACCATCTTCAACTTTTAATTCTGATGCATAAGGAATCCTATTTGGAACATTCCAACCATCTTTAATAATTTCAACAATAGACTCATTTTCTTCTACTTCAAAATCATCTTGATATGGTAAATATAATTTACCTTCTATTTTTCCAGATACCCCTGCAAGTTCATTTGGCTTAGCAACATCGTTCTTTCTTAAATAGAATTTTTTCTCTTCTTTTCCATTAGTAATAGTTAAAATTGTTTCTTCATGAATTGTTTCAACTGTAACTTTACCTTTGAATGGAGCATTAATTTTTGGTTCTACTAATAAAATACCTGCATTTCTTCTGTTCGCAACTATTTTTTTACCATTTCTATCTTCATATGTTTTAATGTTATAATATCTTATAAAACCTTCTTTATCAGCTCTTAATTCTCTTTCTGTTTGAGTAGCAGATGCTGTTCCACCAACGTGGAAAGTTCTAAGTGTAAGCTGTGTTCCTGGCTCTCCAATAGATTGAGCAGCAACAACTCCTACTGCTTCACCTGGACTAGCTTTTCTTTGTTCACCTAGATTAAGACCATAACATTTTGAACATAAGCCATGCTCTTCTTTACAAGTTAAAGGTGTTCTAATTACTACTGATTTTACTTCTGCTTCAGCAACAACTTTTGCATCATCTTCTGTGATTAATGTACCTTCTGCAAAAAGAATTTCATTTGAAATTGGGTCAATAATATCTTCCGCAATTACTCTACCTGTAATTCTTTCTTCTAAAGACTCAATTAATTCATTACCAGAAGAAATTGCAGTGATTTCTATACCTTCATGAGTACCACAATCTTCATTTGTAATTCTAACATTTTGAGAAACGTCAATCAGCTTTCTTGTTAAGTAACCAGCATTCGCTGTCTTAAGTGCTGTATCCGCAAGACCTTTTCTAGCACCGTGCGTTGAAATAAAGTATTCAAGTACATTTAGACCTTCACGGAAGTTTGAAATAATAGGTGTTTCAATAATAGAACCATCAGGTTTAGCCATAAGACCCCTCATACCAGACAATTGCCTAATCTGTGCAGCAGAACCTCTAGCCCCTGAATCGGCCATCATATAAATTGAGTTAAACCCATCTTTATCACTTTGTACTAGATCCATCATTTCTGAACCAAGTTTATTATTTACTTCAGTCCAAATATCAATAATTTTATTATATCTTTCTTGTTCTGTTAATAAACCTTGTGCAAACTGTTTTTGAACCTCAATAACTTCTTTTTTAGATTTAGCAATATGATCAACTTTTGTTTCTGGAACTCTAATATCATCAATAGAAACAGATATACCAGCATCAGTTGCATACCTAAAACCTAAGTTTTTAAGATCATCTAAGAATCTTGGAGTTACTTTATATCCACCATATTTATAGATATAATCAACTAATGCACCAATATCTTTTTTCTTTAAAATTTTATTCCATAATTCAACAGGAACAAATTCAGGTAAAATTTCTTTAATGATTAATCTACCAATTGTTGAATGAATAATTTTATCATCAAGTTTTGTTCTAATTTTTGCATGTAAATCAACTTGTCCCATTTCTAAAGCAATTTTTGCTTCATTTACATCTGCAAATAATTTATGCTCACCTTTAACACCATCTTTTTCTAATGATAGATAATAAATACCTAAAATCATATCTTGAGATGGTACGGCAATAGCTCTACCTGATGCTGGTAAAAGAATATTCATTGAAGACATCATTAAAATTTTTGCTTCAGCAACTGCTTCTTGTGATAAAGGAACATGCACAGCCATCTGGTCACCATCGAAGTCGGCATTAAATGCAGCACAAACTAATGGGTGTAACTGAATAGCTTTACCATCAATTAATGTTGGGTGAAAAGCTTGAATAGATAATTTATGTAAAGTTGGTGCTCTATTTAATAAAATTGGATATTCATCAACTATTTCATTTAAGCATTCCCATACTTCATTTGATTCTGATTCAATTAATCTTTTTGCAGATTTTAAAGTAGTTGCATAACCTTTTTCTTCTAATTTAGCCATTAAATGTGGTTTAAATAACTCTAAAGCCATTTTTTTAGGAATACCACATTGGTCCATATTTAAAGAAGGTCCTACAACAATTACAGAACGTCCAGAGAAGTCAACCCTTTTACCAAGTAAGTTTTGTCTAAATCTACCTTGCTTACCTTTAATAATTTCAGATAATGATTTAAGAGGTCTTTTATTAGCACCCTTAACTGCATTTGCAGTTTTACCATTATCAAATAAAGCATCTACTGCTTCTTGAAGCATTCTCTTTTCATTTCTAATAATAATTTCTGGTGCATCAAGTTCAGTTAATCTTTTTAATCTATTATTTCTATTGATAACTCTTCTATAAAGGTCATTAACATCTGAAACAGCAAATTTACCACCATCAAGTGAAACTAATGGTCTTAAATCAGGTGGAAGAACTGGAAGTTTAGTTAACATCATCCATTCTGGTCTATTTCCAGAATTAATAAAGTTTTCAACTACTTTAAGTCTTTTTACAATAGTTTTTCTTTTTGCTTCTGATTTAGTAGCTGACATATCAGCTTTTAATTGAGTTAATAATTCAATTAAATCAAGATTTTCTAATAGATCTCTAACTATATCCCCACCCATATTTGCTTCAAAGCCAGTGTGCTCAAAAAGATCAGATATTGTTCTATATTGCTCTTCATTTAAAATATCATATTTATTAACTTTTTTAGTTTTTTCATTATCATAATATGCATCACCTGATTCAGATACAATATATGCTTCATAATATAATACTCTTTCTAAATCTTTTAGTTTTACACCTAAAAGTGTCCCTATTCTTGTAGGAAGTGAAGAAACCATCCAAATATGTGCAACAGGAGATACTAAATCAATATGTCCCATTCTGTGTCTTCTAACTTTAGAAGATGTTACTTCAACACCACATTTCTCACATACAACACCTTTATATCTCATCTTTTTGTATTTACCACAAAGACATTCATAATCCTTTACAGGACCAAAAATCTTTGCACAAAAAAGACCATCTCTTTCAGGTTTTAATGTTCTATAGTTAATAGTTTCAGGTTTTTTTACTTCACCAGAAGACCAAGAAAGAATTTTTTCTGGACTTGCTAATCTTAATTGAAATGCCGCAAAATCTTGCGGTCTTTCTAACTCTTTTATTTCAATAGGTTCTAATACTTTTTCAGTTTTACTCATTATCTTCTACCTCTTCAAAAACATCAACATCTAGCCCAAGAGCTTTTAATTCTTTTGTTAATACAAAGAATGTTTCAGGAACACCTGAACTTGGAACATTTTCACCATTTGCTATAGCTCTATAGGCTCTTGTTCTACCTTCAACATCATCTGATTTAGTTGTAAGCATCTCTTTAAGTACATTTGTAGCACCATAAGCCTCAAGTGCCCAAACTTCCATTTCTCCAAATCTTTGTCCACCAAATAGTGCTTTACCACCAACTGGCTGCTGTGTAACAAGTGAATAAGGTCCTGTAGATCTTGCATGAACTTTTTCATCAACTAAGTGATGAAGTTTAAGCATATACATATATCCTACATTTACTCTTTCTTTCATTTTATCACCAGTTTTTCCATCATGAAGAATTGATTTACCATCTGTATCAATCTTAGCTAATTCAAATAGTTTTTCAAACTCATAAACTTCAACACCATCAAATACTTGTGTAGCAAATCTAACACCTTTTGACCAATCTTGTCCATATTTAATAAGTTCTTCATCAGATAAAGAATCCATAAACTCTTTACCTTTCATAAGTTTAGCCACAGATGCAATTTCTGTCATTTTTTCTCTAAGTTCTTTTATAAACTCATCTCTTTTTGCCTCAAAAATTTCTTGAATTTGATTTCCTAATTTTTTACCAACTAAACCTAAGTGAACTTCCATAATCTGACCAATATTCATCCTTGAAGGTACCCCTAGTGGGTTAAGAATAACGTCTACAGTAGTTCCATCTTCTAAATATGGCATATCAACTTGAGGAACGATGTTAGAAACGATACCTTTGTTACCGTGCCTACCAGCCATTTTATCCCCAACTTTGATTTTTCTTTTTGTAGCTACATAAACTTTAACTTGTTTAATTACACCACTTGGTAAGATATCATCATGTTCTAAAACTTGAAGTTTTTCTTCATGATTTTCTCTTAAAGTTGACTTTTCTTTAATAAAGTGATCTTTTATTGCATTATATTTGTTTTCTATTTCTTTTGAAAATGATGCAACTACTTTTTTCATAGCAAATCTATTCACACTTGCAAGAACTTCAACAGGTATATTGTCACCTTTTTTATATGTAACATCTTCTAATTCTAAATCTTTATTTAACGGTGATTTAGATAATAAATCATTAATTTTTAGAATTTCTTCTCTATCTAACATTAACAATTTATCATGATGTTTAATATCTAATTCATTTTTTTCTGATTCTATTTCAGCTACGGCTCTTTCATCTTTTTCGTATCCTTTTTTAGTGAATACTTTTACATCAACAACAGTACCTTCCATAGATGTTGGACAATACAATGATTTATTAATAACATGTCCAGCTTTCTCACCAAAGATAGCTCTTAATAATCTTTCTTCTGGAGTTGGTTTAATCTCACCTTTTGGAGTTACTTTACCTACAAGAATCATTCCAGGCTTAACATAAGTACCAACTTTAATAATACCTGAGTTATCTAAATGAGTAATTGATTCTTCTTTTACTCCTGGTAAATCTCTAGTGATTTCTTCATTACCATGTTTAAGCTCTCTACACTCAACTTCTTTCTCATAGATATGAACAGATGTAAAGGCATCTTCTTCAATAAGTCTTTGAGAAAGAACAATAGCATCCTCATAGTTATATCCATTCCAAGGCATAAATGCAACCATAGCATTAACACCAACAGCAAGTTCACCATTATCCATTGAAGGACCATCAGCAATTACTTGCCCTTTTTCAATAAAATCACCTTCTTTTACTGCTGTTCTTTGACCAAAAGAAGTGTTATTATTAGTTCTTACATTCTTGTTAACTTCATAGTGATCAATAAATGCACCATTTTCATCTTCACCTGAAATATAAATGTTTTTAGAATCAGCTTTTTCAACAATACCTGTTCTATTAGCTTTAATAGCTTCCCAAGCATCTCTTGCTACTGTTTTTTCTAAACCAGTACCAACTACAGGAGCATTTGGTCTTAATAATGGAACTGCTTGTCTCATCATATTTGATCCCATAAGTGCTCTGTTGGCATCATCATGTTCTAAAAATGGAATTAAAGATGCAGCAACACCCATAACCATTTGAGAAGAAATATCTATTAAATTTACTTTTGCTCTTTCAACAAGTAAAATTTCACCATCTTGCCTAGCTTCAATTAATGGCTCAACAATTTTACCATTATCATCAACTTTAGTTGATCCTGGAGCAATTATTTTACCCTCTTCTTGTGTTGCTGTATAATATTCAATTTCATCTGTAATTACACCATCAACAACTTTCTTATAAGGTGCTTCAATAAAACCTAAATCATTAACTTTTGAGAAAGTAGATAAAGTATTAATAAGACCAATATTTTGTCCCTCAGGAGTTTCAACTGGACAGATTCTTCCATAGTGAGTTGGGTGAACATCCCTTACTTCAAATCCGGCTCTTTCTTTTACTAAACCACCTTCACCAAGCGCAGAAAGTCTTCTTTTATGAGTAACTTCTGATAATGGGTTAGTTTGATCCATAAACTGTGATAACTGACCTGATGTAAAGAATTCAGTAATAGTTGATGTAATCATTTTAGAGTTAACTAAATCATGTGGCATAATATCTTCTAATGTACCAGATAAAGTAGTCATTTTATCTCTAATAGCTTTTTGCATTTTAATTAGGCCAGAGTGTAATTCATTTGCAAGAAGTTCACCAATAGCTCTAATTCTTCTGTTACCTAAGTGATCTCTATCATCAATATGACCATGACCAGCTTTTACTTTTACTAGGTATTGAACAGTTTTGATAATATCTTCATAAGTTAATACAGTTACATATTCAGGAACATTTACACCTAACTTATGGTTCATTTTCATTCTACCAACTTTTGTTAAGTCATATCTTTCTGGATCGAAGAATAATTTTCTAACAAACTCTTTAGCAGCTTCTTTTGTAACAGGTTCCCCTGGTCTCATAACCTTATAAATTCTAATTGCTGATAAATCATTTTCATCATCAATTTGTTCTGTTTGTTTTAATAGTTTTAATGATTCTGCATCTTGCTTAAATGCATTAATAATAGAATCATCAACACCAGTAGCTAAATCATTTGCAATATCAAAATTATCAAAACCAAGGTCAAGTAGTTTTTTTAATTTTAATTCATCTAAAGTCGTTAATGCATCTAATAATACTTCTCCAGACTCTGGATCAAAAATAGTATTTGCTGTACATCTATCCATTAATAAATCAACAGGATATTCTACTAATTTTAATCCACCTTCAACTAAGGCATTAGCTTTTCTTGCAGTAAGTCTTTTCCCAGCAGCAATAACTAAATTACCTTTATCATCTTTAATATCAAATTCAACTCTTCCTGTAAAATCTTCAGGATTAAATTCTGTTAAAAATTTATTATTTTTAATTTTAATATTTAAGATAGGATAAAATAATTTGATAATATCTTCTTTAGAATAACCTAATGCTCTAAAAAGAATAGTAACTGGAACTTTTCTTCTTTTATTAATTCTTACATATAATACATCTTTTGCATCATATTCAAAATATAACCATGAACCTCTATCAGGTATAATTTGTCCTGTGTAAATTAATTTATTTCCAGCAGTGTTTGATTCTTCTTCTTTAAAGATTACACCAGGAGATCTATGTAATTGATTAACAACAACTCTTTCAACACCATTTACAATAAATGATGTTCTATCTGTCATTAAAGGTATTTCTCTGATGAATAAAGATTGTTCTTTCATATCTTTAACACCGATTTTTTCACCAGTTTTTTCGTCTAAATCCCATAATGTAAGTCTAATATTGATTTTCAATGGTATAGAATAAGTAAGTCCTCTAACCATTGACTCTCTAACATCATATTTGGGTTTACCAACTTCACTTCCGATATACTCTAAAGTGATTCTATTTTGTGTATCATGAATAGGGAAAACTGATTTGAATACTTTTTCTACACCAGCTTCTGCTCTATCATCTTTTCCGATCATTAAGAAATTTTCGTAACTATTTTGTTGTAATTGTAATAAATTTGGAATTTCAATTTGTTGAGGATTTTTTGCAAAATCAACTCTAAGTCTATTACCAGATTTTAAAGAGTTTAACATTGTCGACCTTATTAAAAATGTGGTTTACTTTTTAGCTTTGTTTATAAAGCGCAAAAGCATCCTTAAAGGATAGGGTTAAAATTTGCTTAAAATTCTAACCTTAGCCCTCAAAGATGCTAATCTTATACAAGGCATATTGCCTTGTATACAGGTAAAAAATTACTATCGAGTAATTATTTTAATTCTACAGATGCTCCAGCACCTTCTAATTCAGCTTTTGCAGCTTCAGCGTCTTCTTTAGAAACACCTTCTTTAACTACAGCACCAGCTTCTTCAGCCATAGCTTTAGCTTCTTTTAATCCAAGACCAGTTAATGCTCTAATAACTTTAATAACATTAATTTTCTTAGCACCAGCATCTGCTAATACTACATTAAATTCAGTTTGCTCTTCAGCAGCTTCAGCAGCTCCACCAGCTACAGCACCAGCTACAGCTACAGGTTGTGCAGATACACCAAATTTTTCTTCGAATTCTTTAACTAATTCAGATAACTCTAATACAGATAAACCAGAGATATACTCTAATACGTCTTCTTTAGAAATTGCCATTTTATATTTCCTCTAAATTTTTATTTTAATATTTTATTTAATTGCTTAATTTATTAAGCAGCCTCTTCTTCTTTTTTCTTTCTAAGAGCATCAAGCCCAATTGTAAAGTTAGTAACTGGAGCCATCCAAGTAGCAGCAAGCATACCAAGAAGTTCTTCTCTAGATGGTAATTTAGCAAATGCATTAACAGTTGCAAGATCAGCAATTTGACCTTCAATAATACCAGACTTAATTTCAAACTTTTCTTTATTTGCAGATGCAAATTTATCAGCAACTTTACAAGCAGAAATTTGGTCTTCTGACCATAAGAAAATATTAGTTCCATTTAACTCAATATCACCTAGTTCTGCATTTTTAACTGCAATTGTTACTAAAGTGTTTTTAGCAACTTGAACTTTAGTTCCATTTTCTCTTGCATCATTTCTTAAAGTTTCTAACTCTTTATGAGAAAGACCTTTATAATCACATACAACAATTGCTTGAGATTCTTTGAATTCTCCTGTTAAAAAATCAATAACTTCTGATTTTTGTGTTTTAGTCATTTTGTTTCCTCCCTTCAAAACATCGACTTAGGCGGGACTTACAAGAAACGAAGGAAGTTCCTTACCAGCTGTCTTTAGTTTTATATCAGTGCTTTGAAATAACACTCAAACATAAGGATTTCATATCCCTACTATTGAATGTTATTAAATAAGGAAAATCCTTATTTAATATCCATAACTTCTAAAGTATCTAATTTAACAGATGGTGACATTGTTAAAGATACTGCAGCATTAGCTATATATCTACCTTTTGCTGAAGCAGGTTTTGCTTTGTTAATTGCTGCAATAAATGCTTCAATATTTTCTTTAATAGCTTCTTCAGAGAAAGATACTTTACCAACAGCTGCTTGCATGTTACCTTTTTTATCTACTCTATATGCTACTTGTCCACCTTTTGCATCATTAACTGCTTTAGTTACATCCATAGTAACTGTACCAGTTTTAGGATTAGGCATTAAACCTTTTGGTCCTAAAATTCTACCTAATTTACCAACTAATCCCATACAATCAGGTGTTGCAATTAAAACATCAAAATCAATGTTTCCAGCTTGAACACTTTCAACTAAATCATCATTTCCAACAATATCTGCACCTGCAGCTTTTGCTTCATCTACTTTAGCACCTTTTGCAAATACTGCTACTCTTACAGTTTTACCAGTACCATTTGGAAGTACTACTGCACCTCTAATCATTTGGTCAGCGTGTCTTGGGTCAACATTTAAGTTTAATGCAACTTCTACTGACTCATCAAATTTAGCTGATTTTAATTCCTTAACTAAAGAACAAGCTTCAGCTAATGTATAATTTTTATCTTCAATTTTTTCAGATAATGCTTTAAATCTTTTTGAAACTTTTTTTGCCATTTTTTTCTCCGCAATTTTAATTTTATAAATATTTTTTTGCTTCCACTTATTTTAAAGTCAAGTGGTTAGACTATTTTGTTGAATTATAATTCAACTTCAATCCCCATTGATCTTGCCGAACCTGCAACAATTTTAGCAGCTTGCTCTTTATCGTTTGTATTTAAGTCAGCAATTTTCATATCAACAATTTCAAGAACTTGGTCTTTTGTTAATTTTCCAATTTTATTCTTAAGTGGGTTGTCAGAACCTTTTTTAATTCCAGAAACTTTTTTAATTAAATCTGTCATTGGTGGTTCTTTAGTAACAAAAGTAAAACTTTTATCAGAAAATACAGTGATTTCTACAGGGATATTAAATCCACCTTTATCTTTTGTTTTTTCATTGAATGCTTTACAAAATTCCATGATATTGATACCTCTTTGACCTAGTGCAGGACCAACAGGAGGTGATGGATTTGCAGCACCAGCTGGTATTTGAAGTTTTAAATAACCTTCTACTTTTTTAGCCATCGTAATTCCTTTTTAAATTTTATAGTTTTATAATAATTTAGGCATTAGGGAATAAAACTCAAAGGAAGCAAAAGTTTTATTGCCTAATGCCTAAAATAAATTATTTGTTTATACTACTCTTTCTACTTGAGTATAAGTAATTTCTACTGGAGTATTCCTTCCAAAAATAGAAACATTAAGTTTTAAAATTCCTGATGCCATATCGAAATCTTCAACTACACCATTAAAGTTTGCAAATGGACCTTCATTAATTCTTACAGTTTCACCTTCATCAAAAGAAACCTTAGGTTTAGCTGCAGCTCTATTTTGAACTTTATCTAAAATAGAATCAATGTCTTTTTTTGATAAAGGTGTAGGTTTTTTAGATTCACCAATGAACCTTCCAACTTTTGGCATAGACTGAATTCTATGCCAAAGTGCAGTATCTAAATCAATTTTAGCAAAAGCATATGCAGGATATAAAGGTCTTTCTACAATCGTTTTATTACCTTTTTTTACTTCTATTAAATCTTCTGTAGGAACTAAAACTTCAGAAATTCTATCATCAGCCATTTCTTCTGCAAGTCTTTCAAGTGCTCTTTTAACTGCTAATTCACTACCAGAGTGAGTTTGTATTGCATACCATTGTTGTGCCATTCATATATCCTTAATTCATTACAGCTGATAAGCTTAAAGACATGATTGTATCAATTAATGCTAGAAATAAAGATATAACAGTAACAACTACAAATACAGAAATATAAGCTGACCTGATTTGTTCTTTTATTGGGAAAATTACTTTGAAAAGTTCTTCTTTAGCATTTTTATAATAAGTTTTAAATTTATTCACAATCGACTCCCATATTAAGCTTAAAATTCTTTTAAAAAAAGTCGAAACTACTTTTAAAAAAATTTAGTGGCAGGCCAGGAGGGACTCGAACCCCCAACCGTCGGATTTGGAATCCGGCGCTCTACCATTGGAGCTACTGACCTAAAATAAGGAGTTAAAAAAGTCTTACGACTTTAATTTAACTTCCTTATGAATTGTATGTTTTTTTAATCTTGGACTATATTTTTTAATCGCCATCTTTTCAGTAAAAGTTTTTGGATTTTTGTAAGTAGTGTAGTTAATATCACCACACTCCTCACATTTTAGTCCGATTTTAATGCTTACACCGTTACCCATGAGTTATCTCCTTACTCGATAATCTCAGCAACAACTCCAGCACCTACAGTTCTACCACCTTCTCTAATAGCAAACTTAGTTCCTTTTTCTAGAGCAATTGGAGCAACTAATGAAACAGTTAATTCTACATTATCACCTGGCATAACCATTTCAGTCCCTGCTGGTAATTCAACAGAACCAGTAACATCAGTAGTTCTTACATAAAATTGTGGTCTATATCCTGAGAAGAATGGAGTGTGTCTACCACCTTCTTCTTTAGAAAGGATATATACTTCACCTTTAAATTTAGTATGAGGAGTAATTGATCCTGGCTTAACTAAAACTTGACCTCTTTGAACGTCTTCTTTTTTGATACCTCTTAAAAGGATACCAGCATTATCACCAGCTTCAGCATAATCCATTTCTTTTCTGAACATTTCAATACCAGTAACTGTAGTAGTTTGAGTCTCTTTTAATCCAACGATTTCAATAGTATCACCTAATCTAACAGTACCTTGGTTAATAGCACCAGTAACAACTGTACCTCTACCTGCAATTGAGAATACATCTTCAACAGGCATTAAGTAATCTTTATCAGTTGATCTTTCTGGAGTTGGGATATAAGCATCAACTTCAGCCATAAGATTATAGATTTTTTCTGACCATTCACCAGCTGTACCAGCTTTAGCTTCTTCTAAAGCTTGGAATGCAGAACCAGCAACGATTGGAGTATCATCACCTGGGAAATCATACTCAGAAAGTAATTCTCTAACTTCCATTTCAACTAATTCTAACATTTCTTCTTTATCTTCATCATCTAATTGATCTTCTTTATTTAAGAATACAACGATGTATGGTACACCAACTTGTTTAGATAAAAGAATATGCTCTCTAGTTTGAGCCATTGGTCCATCAGTTGAAGCGATAACTAAGATAGCTCCATCCATTTGTGCAGCACCAGTAATCATGTTTTTAACATAATCGGCGTGACCTGGACAATCTACGTGAGCGTAGTGTCTAGTTTCAGTTTCATACTCAACGTGAGAAGTAGCAATTGTAATACCTCTTTCTCTTTCTTCTGGAGCATTATCAATTTGATCATAATCCATAGTCGCTTGACCATTTTTAAGACCTAAACACATAGTGATTGCTGCTGTTAAAGTAGTTTTACCGTGGTCAACGTGACCAATAGTACCAATATTTACGTGCGGTTTACTTCGCTCGAATTTTTCTTTTGCCATAAAATTCCCCTTAAAAAATTTTGGTTGTATTGCCCTCTGAGTAGATAAGCCCATTGGCTTCTCTATTCAGAGGGGGATTTATTATTATTAAAATACAAAAAAATAGTTAATATTCTTTTGTGGATTGGTATTTTACTTAAAAAATACTAAAATAAACTTAAATGGGAGTAATTTTGTATAAAAAAGGAGTTATAAAATTTAATTTGCGTTATAACTCAGCTCCCAGTATCAATAAATATAATAAATGGAGCGGGAGACGAGACTCGAACTCGCGACAATCTGCTTGGAAGGCAGAGGCTCTAGCCAACTGAGCTACTCCCGCAACATCTGCGTGGTGGTGAGGGAAGGATTTGAACCTTCGAAGCCTAAGGCGACGGATTTACAGTCCGTAGGATTTGACCACTCTCCAACCTCACCGGTTGAAATTATTGTTCTGGTCAAGCGCTGGTCTTAAGACTTACGCACGACATAATAAAAATGGAGCTGGTGAAGGGATTTGAACCCCCGACCTGCTGATTACAAATCAGCTGCTCTAGCCAACTGAGCTACACCAGCATCCTGTTTAATTTAAGTGGTGGCGCGGGGCAGAATCGAACTGCCGACACAAGGATTTTCAGTCCTTTGCTCTACCGACTGAGCTACCGAGCCGTCTTAAATTGGAGTGAAATTATATACAGTTAATTATTAATTTAAGCTTAAGCGTGAAACTTTTTCTTTAAATTTTTGCCCTCTTTCTTTATATGAAGAGTATTGATCTAAAGATGCAGCTGCTGGCGACAAGATTGAAACCCCCATTTTATCGTACTTTTTATCTATTTGTTCAATTGCATTATCTAAATATTCACAAGATGAAAAATTTATTGAAAATTTTTCTGCTAAACTATTTAATCTTTGAAAATTTTTTCCTATTGTATATATTTCGATATTTAAATCTTTTATATATTCAAATAAAGGCTCTAAATTTGCTCCTTTATCATCTCCTCCAAGTATCAAATATATTTTTTTTTCTTTATATGGTATTAGTGCATTTAATGTTGCATCTACATTTGTAGCTTTAGAATCATTTACCCAAAGTCTATTTTTTTTATCTTTAAATTCTTCAACTTTGTGTCCATCTACTTTATATGTATTTATTGTTTTATAATCTACCTCATCAAATATAATCTTTTTAGCTGCTAGTGCTAATAAAGCATCTAGTAAAAAAGGTTCTTTAAAATTTATCAGTTTTTTATCTATATTAAATTTTTCACATAGCTCATTACTATCTTTATATGTAATAAGATAACAATCTGTATCTATATTCTTATATTTTTCAGGAATAATTGCTACTTCACCCTCTTCCATCATATATAAGGGTTTTAATTTAGCTTTCTCATATTCTTCAAAAGATCCATGCCAAGAAACATGATCATCTGATATAGGTAGAAGTAAATACAAATTTGGTTTTGCATATTTTGTATAATGAAAAGTAAAAGAAGATGTTTCAAGTATCCATATTTTTGATTCTTTATCTAATTTAGATATTGCTACTCCAATATTCCCACCACATACACTTCCTTTTTCTTTTAATATATGTTGACACATTTGAGTAGTTGTTGTTTTTCCATTAGTTCCACTTATCCATATGGAAAATGGCATTTCATTATATATTAAATCATAATCACTTATTATATTTCTTGAGTTTTTTACCATTTCATTAAAAGGAGGTATTCCTGGACTAACAACTGTTACATCATTTGATGATTTATCATATGTATTAAAATTATTATCATCATATAAAGTTACATTCTCGTATGTTTCTTTTATTGCTTGAGCGGTTAAGCCTTTTCCAAGTACTCTTATCATTTTTTATTCTTTATCTTATTTTCAAGCTTAAAAGTGCTATTAAATTTGCCATAAAAGAAATTATCCAAAACCTTACGATGATTTTATTTTCTTTCCAACCTTTTTCTTCAAAGTGATGATGTATTGGTGCCATCAAAAAAACTCTTTTTTGTCTTAACTTATATGACCCTACTTGTATTATTACTGACACTGTTTCTAAAACAAAAATAAATCCAATAATAATTAAAAGTATCTCAGATTTTCCTACAATTGCCATATATCCCATAAATGCTCCAATAGGTAAAGAACCACTATCTCCCATAAAAACCTGTGCAGGATGGCAATTGTACCAAAGAAAAGCAATTAAAGAACCTATCATTGCAGTCCCTACAATAGCTAATTCTCCAGAGGTTTTAATATTTGGTAGTAAAAGATATGAAGAAAAAATAGCATGTCCTGTTACATATACTATTGCAGATAAAGTAAAAAAAGCCATAATAGAGGGAACCGTAGCTAAACCATCTAATCCATCTGTTAAATTCACTGCATTAGAAGCTGCTACCATTACTAAAACCCAAAAAGCCATTGCAAAAAGTCCCATATCAAACAATGGATATTTATAAAATGGAGAATAAATAGTAGTTGTATGATTATATATAATTAATACTCCAGCCACAAGTAAAGCACAAAGAAATTGAAGAATTAATTTTGCTCTTGATGATAAACCTGCATTATTTGCATTTTTTGCAATCTTGGAAAAATCATCTTTTACTCCTATTATAGAGAATAATCCTATAGTAAGAATTGCTCCTACTACATAAAAATTGTTTAACTTTGCAGTCAATACTGTAGCTATAATTGTTGAAAAAATAAAAACAACTCCTCCCATTGTAGGAGTCCCTGCTTTTTCTTGATGAGAATCTGGTGCATATTCATAAATAGGTTGAGAAGCATTTTTTGACTTTGCCCACCTAACAAATTTTGGTAGCAGAAACATTGTAAGAAAAAAGGCTATAAAAAATGCAAGACCTGCACGAACTGATATATATTGAAATATATTAATATCTAAATGTCTATAAAACCAATAAAACAAATTAAAACCTTAATTTCCAGGAAGTTTAAATCCCTTGAGTTTAGCAAACTTTCTCTACCTTTTGGCAAAGGTATATATTTCAGCAAATATAGGAGTAAGTTTTGATATAATCGCCATATTATACTAAAATTTTACTTAATGAATTTACTAAGGTTATATTATGACAAAAAAAGCAATTTTAATAATTACAGATGGAATAGGACATAGTGAAACAAAAGAGTTTAATGCATTTACAAATGCTAATACTCCTACTTATAATTATTTATTTGAAAATGTTCCTTATTCTTTAATTCATACATATGGAGATTATGTAGGTTTACCTGATGGACAAATGGGAAACTCTGAGGTAGGACATATGACAATAGGAAGTGGTAGAGTTTTATATCAAGATTTAGTAAAAATAAATATGGCTATAGAGGACAACACATTAAAAGAGAATGAAGTTTTAAAAACAACTATTGAAAGCTCAAATAATATCCATTTAATAGGCTTAATTAGTGATGGTGGAGTACATTCTCATATTAATCATATTATTAGTCTTTCTAAAATTGCAAAAGAAAAAAATAAAAAGGTCTTTATTCATATAATTACTGACGGAAGAGATGTTGCTCCAAATTGTGCAAATACATATATTCAACAATTACTAGATATTTGTGATGAAAATATAAATATCGCAACTATTTCAGGAAGATATTATACAATGGATAGGGATAATAGATGGGAAAGAGTAAAAAAAGGGCATGATGCAATT
Organism: Halarcobacter mediterraneus; assembly: GCF_004116625.1. Taxonomy (NCBI): domain Bacteria; kingdom Pseudomonadati; phylum Campylobacterota; class Epsilonproteobacteria; order Campylobacterales; family Arcobacteraceae; genus Halarcobacter; species Halarcobacter mediterraneus. The sequence goes on along the minus strand of NZ_NXIE01000005.1, from coordinate 13,072 downwards.
GTATTTGCAGAACCAAAAACATCAAAAAATATTTTAGATTATGTTGAAGATTCTTATAAAGAAGCTATTTACGATGAATTTCTATTACCTACTTCATTTAATGAGTATAAAGGTTTTGAAAAAGATGATGGTGTAATTTTTTGTAATTTTAGGTCAGATAGAATGAGAGAGATATCAAATGCTATTGCAAATAAAGATTTTACTGAATTCAAAAGATTTGAAGACAATTTAAATATTGCAACAATGACACAATATGATAAAAATCTTCCTCTACCAGTTTTATTCCCAAAAGAAACACCTACAAATACTTTAGCAGAAGTTATTTCAAATGCAGGGTTAACTCAATTGCATACAGCTGAAACAGAAAAATATGCCCATGTGACTTTTTTCTTTAATGGTGGAGTTGAAGAACCAGTATTAAATGAAAGCAGAGTTTTAATTCCTTCTCCAAATGTTCCAACTTATGACTTAAAACCTGAGATGAGTGCTCCTGAAGTTAGTAGAGAAGTACAAAAAGCGATGGATAATGAAACTGACTTTATAGTAGTAAACTTTGCAAATGGGGATATGGTTGGTCATACAGGTGTTTACGAAGCAGGAATAAAAGCTGTTGAAGCAGTTGATAAGGAACTTGGTAAAATTATTGAAAAAGCAAAAGAATTAGATTATAATTTAATTTTAACAAGTGACCATGGTAATTGTGAAAAGATGAAAGATGAAAATGGTAAAACTCTTACTAATCATACAGTTGGTGATGTTTATTGCTTTGTAATGGCTAATGAAGTAAAAAATGTAAAAGAAGGTAGTCTAAATAATATAGCACCAACTGTTTTAAAACTAATGAATTTAAATATTCCAGAAGAAATGGATGAGGCACTAGTTTAATTATGTCTAAAGCTGTAGATATTAAAAAACTACTAATAAAAAGTGATGATACAAAATTAGTAGATATTAGTTTTTCTATAAAAGATTCTACAGCACTAATAGGACAAAGTGGAAGTGGAAAATCTCTTACTTTAAAAGCTATATTAAATCTACTTCCATCTTCTTTATCTTGTGAAAAAAAAATATCTTCTAATTTCGATCTTAATTCTAAAACAATAGGTTTTATTCCTCAAAATCCTTTCACTTCACTATCTCCTATGACAAAAATTAAAGATCAATTCTTTTGCAAAGATAAAAGAAAAGAAGAGCTTTTAAAATTAGTAGGTTTAGAAACTTCACTTCTTAATCGATTTCCTAAGGAATTAAGTGGAGGACAATTACAAAGGGTTGTTATAGCTATTGCTTTATCCAATGATACTAAACTATTATTATTAGATGAACCAACAACAGCCTTAGATGAAACATCAAAAGAAACCATATTAAATCTAATAGAAGATATAAGCAAAAAGTTAAACCTACTTATTCTTTTTGTAACCCATGATATTGAATCTATTAGAAATTTATGTAAAGAGCTTATTATTATAAAAGATGGGCATATTCTTGAACAAGGTTTAACAAAAGAGATATTAACTAAACCAAAAGAAGAATATACAAAAAAGTTAATAAACTCAACATTTAAAAATAAAGAATTTAGGAAATAGAATGATAAGATATTTTTTGGCTTTCATAGTTATAGTAACAGTTGCAATATCTGCATGGCTGTTATATTTATATTCTCAAATCAGAACTGATATTGATACAATTGTAAATTATAATCCAAAAAAAACAACTCAGTTTTTTGATAAAAATGGAAAACTTGTTGCAAATATTTTTGATAAAAAGCATAGACTTTATGTAAAATATGAAGACATTCCAGCAAGAGTTGTTGAAGCTTTAGTTGCAATTGAAGATACACAGTTTTTTGAACATATGGGAATAAATCCTGATGCTATTTCAAGAGCAATGATAAAAAATATTAAAGCTTTAGGTTATGTAGAAGGAGCTAGTACATTAACTCAACAACTTATAAAAAGTATTGTATTAACTAGAGAAAAAAAATTAATCAGAAAAATTAAAGAAGCTTTATTGGCAATAAAACTTGAAACAGTTTTAACAAAAGAAGAAATACTAGAAAGATACTTAAATGAAGTCTATTTTGGACATGGGTATTATGGAATTAGAACAGCAGCAAGAGGTTACTTTAAGAAAAACTTATATGAATTAAATTTAAAAGAAATTGCTATTTTAGTTGGATTGCCTAAAGCTCCAAGCTTTTATGATCCTACAAGAAACTTAAAATATTCATTAACAAGAGCAAATCAAGTTATAAAAAGAATGAAAACATTAGGCTGGATAAATCAAACACAATATGAGGAATCAATAAATTATCTTCCTAAAATATATGATGAATCTTTGACTCAAAACAAAGCTCCTTATGTCATTGACTATGCATTAAAATTATTAAAAAAAGATATACCAAATATAAAAACTGCTGGGTATAGAGTAGATTTAACAATTGACCTTGAAGCACAGAAAATAGGTAGAGAGTCATTAAAAGTAGCTTATGATAAAATTTTAGCAAGAGATGCTTGGCTTCAGAAAAATCCTGCAAATAATATAGATATAAATGGAAACCCTGTTGAAGAAGGTTACTTTATAGACACATTAAATGGAGCACTAATTTCTATTGAAAGCTCTACAGGTAAAATTTTATCTTTAGTTGGAGGAATAAATTATAAAGAATCAAACTTTAACAGAGTAATTCAAAGTAAAAGACAACCTGGTTCTGCTGTAAAACCATTTTTGTATCATACAGCTATTGAACTAGGTTATTCTCCAGCTTCTCAAGTTGCAGATATTGGAAGAACATATGAATATAAAGTTGGAGATGAAGAAAAAAAATGGAAACCAAAAAATTATGGGGGAACATTTAAAGGAATTCTAACATTAAGAGAAGCTCTTACAAAATCAAGAAATTTAGCCACTATTAATTTAGTAACAGATGTTGGAATTGATGAAATGTATAAAGGTCTACAAAGATATGGAATGAATGATATGCCAAGAGACTTATCAATAACTTTAGGCTCTTTTTCTATATCTCCAATAAATCTAAGTAAGGCTTACTCTCTTTTTTCGAATAATGGAACTTTGGTAGAACCATATATGATAAACTCTATTACTAATTCTAATAATGAAACTTTAACTTTTGAACCAGAATTTACATATATAAGTTCTCCTGAACAAGTTTTTTTAACAAAATCTATTCTAAATGATGTAATGACAAGAGGAACAGGAAGAAAAGCAAATGTAAAAGGTATTGATTTAGGAGGAAAGACAGGAACAACAAATGATAATATCGATGCTTGGTTTTGTGGTTTTTCTCCATCAATTCAAACTATTGTTTATTTTGGGAAAGATAATAATACTCCAATGAGAAGAAGTGAAACAGGTGGTACTACAGCAGGACCTGCATTCAAACATTTTATCCAAAAATATTTAGAGATACATCCTGAAATACAAAGAAACTTTATAAAACCTGCAGATGTAAAGACTTCTTTTATTAATGGAAGGAAAGAATATTATACAAATAAATCACCTCTTCCAGAATTTGAATCAATTCCTTCAAATACAAATACAGAAAATCAAATACAATTTTAAAAAAGACAAAAAAAAAGGTAAGTTCTTATGAACTTACCTTTTTATATTAAAACTTCTATTTATTAGCAAGAATAAGTTGACTTAAATTCAAATGCAGTTGGTCTAGATTCATCTGGCCAAACTTGTGTTTCAAATTTATAATGCTGATAAGTATCAATCATATCTTGTGTAAATACTGGTTTTAAGAAATCATTATCTCTAATTAATGCTTCTAATGACCCTCTTAAAGTATGAGGCATTTGTGGGATTTTTCTTTCTCTTATTTCATCTAATGGCATTTCAAATAAATCTTCATCCATTGGTCCAATAGGTTCTATTTTATTTGCAATTCCGTCAAGTCCTGCCATTAACATTGCTGCAAAAGCTAAATATGGGCAAGCAGTTGAATCTGGGAACCTCATTTCAATTCTTGTTGCTTTTTCACCAGCTCCATAAGGAACTCTACAAGAAGCTGATCTGTTTTGAGAAGAGTAAGTTAAGATTGAAGGAGCTTCAAATCCAGGAATTAATCTTTTATATGAGTTAGTTGACGGGTTTGTAAATGCTGCAACTGCTCTTGCATGCTTGAAAATACCACCTACATAATGTCTTGCCATATCAGAAAGGTTTCCATATTCACCTTCTTTATAGAATAAGTTTTTACCATCTTTCCAAATAGATTGATGTACATGCATTCCATTACCATTATCCCCAAATAATGGTTTTGGCATAAATGTACAAGACTTACCATTTAAATGTGCAACCATTTTACAAACATACTTATATTTTTGTACATTGTCTGCTGCTTCAATTAAGTCTCCAAATACAATACCAATTTCACCTTGTGCTTGTGCAACTTCATGGTGTCCAAGTATAACTTCAAGACCTACTTGCTCTAGTACTTGCATCATTTCAGCTCTTAGATCAACCATTGAATCTGTTGGTTGTACTGGGAAGTATCCACCTTTTGTTCTAGGTCTATGTCCCATATTACCCATTTCATAATCATCTGCATCTGACCAACAACCTTCTTCTGAATCTACTCTATAGTATGACTCATTGATTTCATCTTTAATTTTTACATCATCAAAAATAAAGAATTCATTTTCAGGACCAAAGGCAGTTGAATCTCCAATTCCAATTTCTTCCAAGTGTTCTAAAGCTTTCTTAGCAATTGATCTTGGACACTTTTCATACATTTGCCCTTTATAAATGTCATAAACATCACAAAAAACAATAATTGTAGAATCAGCAGTAAATGGATCTAAAAATGCAGTTTCTACATCTGGCTTTAAGATCATATCTGATTTGTTAATTGGTTGCCATGCATCTACAGAAGAACCATCAAAAGGCATTCCATTATCTAATTGTTCTGTACTTACTGCACTCATCATATAAGTTAAATGGTGCCACATACCTTTTAAATCTGTGAATCTAAAGTCTACAAACTTTACTTCATTTTCTTCACAATATTTAAAAAATTCTTCTGTATTATTTACAAATTTACCCATTATTTTTACTCCTTGAATTTGTTATGACTTATTGTAGCCAAATAAAAAAAATATAAGATAAAAAAACTGTATAAAAAATATACAATGAAATATTTTTTATATTTAAAAGTCAATAAATATTTTTTGTCTATCTTTGAACTTTACACACTTTTTATATCCAATATCTCTTGCTAACGTAGATACCTCATCATACTTAAATCCTATTTGTTCTAAACTATGAGCATCAGAAGAGAAAGTTATAGGAATATCTAAATCATATGCTACTTCTAGCAACTCTTTAGAAGGATAAGACTCTTTAATTGGTTTTCTTAATCCAGCAGCATTAATTTCCAAAACCATTCCTGCTTTTTTTATCTCTTTTAATGCTTTTAAAGCTATTAACTTAATATCTTTATTTGGTAAGTATTTAAATACTTTAATTAAATCTAAATGCCCTACGATATCAAAAAGTTTTGATTTTGCCATTTCTTCAATTGCTTCAAAATAATCAAGCCAGATATCATCAATATTCTTTTCTTTATATTTACCTATAAACTCTGGATTATCGAAACCCCATAAGTTTTCATTTTGCTCTTGTATAAAATGGACAGAACCAATCAAATAGTCAACTTTAGAATTTAATACTTCATCAAGCATTAAATTTCTATTTTGCATAAAATCAACTTCATAAGCAAGTAAAATTTCAATTTCATTTTTATATTTATCTTTTAAAGTTAAGATATCTTTTTCATAAACAACTTTTTGAGAAATATCCATTCTATATTTTGGGTCAAAGGGCATAGGTGCATGGTCGGCAAAACCAAAAACATCAATTCCTATCTCTATCGCTTTTTTTATATATTCTTCTGTAGTTCCTTCAGCATGATTACAAAGTGCTGTATGATTATGTAAATCTACTCGTTGTTTTAAAGTTTTCAACTTAATATACCTGAACCTTTGATTTTTGTACTTCTATCACTTGCATAAACCCTATTCTTATTTATAATATCATATTTCCAAATAGGAGCTTGAGCTTTAAAATCTTCTACAAATTGATCTATCATCTCTAAAGCAACTCTTCTTTTTGGAGAACATACTGCTGCAATATAAGAACTTTCATGATTTAAAACATCTCCTTTTGAATGAGCCATTAAAACTATTGCATTTTTTTCTTTAGCTTTTTGTTGCCAAGAGTCAAACCAAGAGTTTAAAATTGGTTCATAAATATCAAAAGATAAACCATCAATCGAATTTTCATCTCTTACAACTCCAACAAAAGTTATAATTGCTCCATAATTAGATACCTTAAACTCTTGATACCATGAATTAGTTATTTCTTCAACAGGCAAAGCTCCTTCAAATAATTGTAATTTTTTCACTTCTTAGCCACCACATACAGGTGGTAATAAAGAAACTTTATCCCCATCATTTAAAACAAAATCTTTTGTTGAGACTAATGTATCATTAACAGCTATAGCACAACTTTCAAGCCATTTAGAAGTTTCTTCTTCCTCTTTTAAAATTGTACTTAATTCATTTAAATTTGAAATATCTAAATCTAAAGAATCTTTATTAATTGGTCCTAAGAATTCTACTTTAACCATATTAACCCCTTATTTACTAATATTTAAGTATTATATCAAATTTAATTTAAGATAGGACGAACAAATGATTTTCGCTAAAATAGATTTTATAAACTTATTACCCGTTCATGTTTTTTTGAAGAAAAGAATACAATCTAGTCAAATTAAAGCAATTATTAACTATAAAAAATCTTATCCTTCAAAAATAAATAAAAAACTTAAAACCTCAAAAGTCGATTCAGCATTCATCTCTTCAATAGCTTCAAGAGGAGAAAAAAGATTAGATTATGGAATTATTGCAAGAAAAGATGTTAGGTCAGTAATTTTAATACCAGGAGAAAATAAAGCTGATTATCAAAGTGAAACTTCTAATGCTTTAGCCAAAGTATTAAATTTGAAAGGAGAAGTTTTAATTGGAGATAAAGCACTTAAGTTTTTCCATGAAAACCCAGATATAGAGATTATTGATTTAGCCCTTGAATGGAAAAAAAAGTATAATCTTCCTTTTGTTTTTGCAGCATTAACATATCGAAAAAATGGTAAATATTTAAAAAATATTATGAAAACTTTTAAAAAAAGAGAAGTTAAAATTCCACAATATATTCTAAAAGAGTATTCAAATAGATCAAATATCTCTTGTGAAAATATTTTAGAATATTTAAAAAGAATAGATTATGATATAACTAACAAAGAAAAAAAGGCCCTTAAAAAATTTCTGCAATTATCAAGAGGTTTAAAATGACAATATATGATTCAATAATATTAGGTGTTATTGAAGGAGTAACTGAATTTTTACCAATCTCCTCAACAGGACACTTAATAGTTGCAAGTGAATTCTTAGGAATAGACCAAACTCATGTAAACAAAGCCTATGAAGTAATAATTCAATTTGCAGCAATTCTTGCAGTTATTTTAAATTATCCATCAAAATTTACTTTTTCTCATTTTAATTTATGGACTAAAGTTTTTATAGCTTTTTTGCCAATTGCAATAATTGGATTTATTTTTTCAGAACAAGTAAAAGCAATGTTTTCCATTGAAATAGTAGCATGGATGTTTATTATTGGAGGGATTATTTTTCTAATTGTAGAAAAATTTTATGATGAATCAAAACACATAACCTCAGATGTAGAAGATATTTCATATAAACAATCTTTATATATTGGCTTAGCTCAAATTTTTGCTTTAATCCCAGGAACATCAAGAGCAGGTTCAAGTATTATTGGAGCTATGTTAGTAGGATTAAATAGAAAAGCAAGTGCTGAATTTTCATTTCTTCTTGCTTTTCCAGTAATGTGTGCAACAACAGGATATGATATTCTTAAACATCATGAAGAATTATTAATGTCAGGAAACTTAATAAATCTAGTAATAGGTTTTGTAGTCTCTTTCCTTATTGCATTTCTAGCAATAAAATTATTCCTTAAATTTCTAGAAAACTTTACTTTCATAGCTTTTGGAATTTATAGAATAATTTTTGGTCTTTTACTTTTAGCTTTTCTCTAAAATATCATCAACAATTGACTCTATTGCATTATATCTAATAGAGTCAACTAATTTTTTACTTACAGAATAATTATCTTTTTTAAGTATTTCTATAAATTTTTCACGACTCAGTTCATGTTCTCTTAAAATATAACATAAACCTTTCTCTTCTAAAAATTTGGCATTTGTATATTGATGATCTTGTGCTGCATAAGGATATGGAATAAAAAGTGTAGGTAAAGAATTAGCACAAAGTTCCCATAAAGTTGAGGCACCTGCTCTACTTACTGCAAAATCTGCTTTATTCATTTTTGCGGCTAATTCTTTTGAAAATGCAAATACATCTATTTCTAAATTTTCTTTATCATAAAACTTCTTTACTCTATCGTAATCATCTTTCCCTGTTTGATGAATTATCTCAATATTTATCTTTTTCAAATCTTTAGCTATGCTCATTGCAAAATCATTAATTGCTTTTGCACCTTGAGAACCACCTAAAAAAATTATTGTTTTTAACTCATCTCTAATTCTTGCATTATCAAAAAACTCATCACTTACAGGGTAGTCTTTTATTGCAGAATTTGGTTCATATGAAGAATAAACTTCAGTTGCGAACCTTGATGTAATTTTATTTAATTTTCCCATAAGTGAATTTTGTTCATGAATAAATAAATGGCAATCTCCATTTAAAATAGCAGTAAAAGATGCAGGGGCAGCAGAATACCCCCCAACACTAATAACTCTTTTTATTTTATATTTTGAAAAAATAGATCTACACTTATTTATATGAGATAAAATTTGAGAAATTGACTTTATTTTTCCTACTATTCCTTTGTTAACAACACCTTTCGTATCTAGAAAAAAAGCTTTTTTTAATCTTTTATCTTCTTCAAACCATTTTGAGTCTTGACCATTTGAAGAGCCAATAAAAATAACTGAAAATCCTCTTTTTGAGAACTCCTCAATAAAAGCATCAGCTACCTTTAAATGACCTCCTGTTCCTCCACCTGTGATAACAACAGATTTGTTTCTCATTTTATTTTACCCTTTTTGATAAGTCTACAGACTTACTTATTGATAGTACCATACCAATAGCTATTGACATGGATAACATTGAAGAACCACCATAACTTAAAAGAGGAACTGCAATTCCTTTTATAGGTATCATTCCTGAAATTCCATAAGAGTTTATTAAAAACGCAATAATAATCATTAAAGCAACACCAATTGTAAATAAATGATAAATCTTATTCTCAACTCTTCCACTTATTTTAAATATTCTAAGTACAATTAAAAATATAATTAAAGTTATGAAAGCTAAACCAATAAATCCTAATTCTTCAGTGATTCCAGCAAGAACAAAATCAGTATGAACTTCACTTAAAAAACCAAGTTTAATATCACCAAGTCCCAATCCTTGTCCAAATATTCCACCATTATTCATAGCATTTAATGAGTGAGAAACCTGATAGGGTTCTGGCAAATCTTCAATTCTTAAATAATTATCTGCCCATGAAGGTAGAACCATTAAAATACCATCTTGAACCATTGCCCACCAAGAATAAATTCTATGAATTCTATGAGGAGCTGCGATTATTAATCCTATTAAAGCAATAAATCCAAATAAACCCAGACTTAAGAAAACCTTATAACTTCTGTTTGCAAAAATCAATAGAATAAATAATATACCACCTAAAAGTACTACTTGACCTAAATCTTTTTGTAAAAAAGCAATAATAAAAACAACAATAATAAAACTTAAAAAATATGGTAATAATAAAATAAACTCTTCTTTTAAAGAAATTTTCTTAGGAATTTCAATTAATCTTCTATGAAAAGACCAAGAAAGAAAATATATAAAACCTATTTTAAAAAACTCAACAGGAGATAAAGAAAAACCAGGTAGCCTAATCCATCTATTTGCACCCCCTGATGCAGTAACAATTGATGAAGGAAGAAAAGGCATAATTGCCATCAAAATAAAAAAACTAATAAATAAAAATAGTCCTATTTTATTAATTATTTTATCAGGATCAATTAAAGAAAATCCCCACATTAAAAATATTGATAATAGTCCTACAAAAAGTTGTCTTAAAAAAAAGTGATATTGATTATATTCATAATATTGAATAGTATAAATACTTAAAGAGTATGAAAAAAGGATACTTATGATAATTAATGTACACACAAGTAAAAATAAAATGTAATCTGCTTCATAAACTCTATTAGATTTAATTTGATTTTTGTTAAAATTCATTCGCTATTATATTATATTATGGATAAATATGTCTTCAAAACTTAATGAAAATGATAATAAAATCAAAAAAATTGTAATTCTTTTTTTCTTCATACTTTTTCTGCTTTTAATCTTACTTATTTCTGTTTATTACAAAATAAATGATGAAAGACGACTTCCTAGTTTAAAAACATCTAAAAATGAATTATCAGTAAGAGGGAATATTATAAGTGCTGATAATTTTAAGATTACTGCTTCTAAGAAAATATACAAAGCTTCAATTGACACAAGATATCTTGATAAAAATAAAAAAGAATTATTTCTAAAACTATTTTCTATTTATAGTAATATTTCTTTTAAAAAATTGCAAAACAAACTCAATGAAGTAAAAAATAATCCCGGGTACCTAGTTCTCTCGTATAATATTGATTCTAAAACTGCAAAGAATTTAAAAGAATTGAGCTTCAAACTTAGAAAACTTGGAGTATTTAAAGCAAGAAATGTAGATGGAGGAAGAATATTAAGAGGCCTAAGTATTGTAGAAAGTGGAGAAAAAAGAGTATATTCATATGAAGATACTTTAACTCCTGTAGTAGGATATATTAGGAAATATGAATCAGAAGAAGGGAAAACAAAAGTAAAAGGGATAAAAGGTCTTGAGAAAAAATTTGATGATTTATTAAATAATACAAAAGATGGTGTATTAAGTGGAAATAGAGATGTACTATCCTATATATCATTTGATAAAAATTCTACAATAAAAAAAAGAGTAGATGGGGCAAACCTCGTATTAAATATTCCATTAAAACTTCAAAAAAATAATGAAATGATTTTAGATATATATAAAGAAAAATTAGAAGCCCAAGAAATTATCATTTCAATTATGGATAGTAAAACAGGAAAAGTTTTGTCATTAGCATCATCAAATAGATTTAATCCTGAAAGAATTTATCAAAAAGATATTCCTTCTTTAAATGTAAATGCAATAGAATACCAATTTGAACCAGGGTCTGTAGTTAAACCTGTTGCTGTTGCTTTAGTTATGGACAAAGGAAGAATTAAAAAAAATGAATTATTTTTTGCACATAATACAAAAGGTAAACCAAACAAAAAAGGTGAATATCCAAAAGGCAGATATAAAGTTGATAGATTCTATATTAAAGATGATCACAGATTCAAGAAACATTATTTAACAGTAGATGATATTGTTATGTACTCATCAAATATAGGTACCTTACAGCTAGCACAAAGACTTTCGGGGCCAGAATTTTTTGAAGGAATGAAGAGATTTGGATTTACCAGAAAAACTGGTATTGATCTTCCCTATGAAAAAAAAGGTGTAATGCCAAAAGTGTGGCAATTTGCAGCAAATGACAAAGAAAAAGAAGATAATGTATTTAAAGCAACAGTTTCTTATGGTCAAGGTATGACCTCCACTTTTATGCAAATAATGAAAGTTTATTCTATCTTTAATAATGGAGGTAAAACAGTTACACCTAAAATTGTCTCGTATATTGAGGTAGACGATGAAAAATTCAAAAAAGACAATTTAGAAAGTAAAAGAATAATAAAGGAATCAACCGCAAAGGAAATAAAAAGAATGCTAGTAAAAACTGTTGAACAAGGAACGGGGAGATCAGCTAAAATTGAAGGTCTTGAAATTGGAGGTAAAACAGGAACTGCACAAATTGCTAGAGGTGGTAAATATCTAAGAAAATATATATCTTCATTTTTTGGGTTTGTTAATGATGGGCAAAATTCATATACGATTGGTGTAACAGTGATTGATCCTGTATCAAGGGGTAAGAATTGGTACTATTATTATGCTTCATGGTCTGCCGTACCAGTATTTAAAGAAATTGTCGATAACTTAATAAAATTAAACTATCTTACACCAAAAAAAGATATAATTTCAAAAAAATAAAAAGGATTAATATGTTTGGATTTGGGAAAAATGAACTAAAAGAATATGACTATTCAAATGATGAATTATCAAAATTTAAATATGCAATAATAGATACAGATAAAGGGATTATAAATATAAAACTTTTTTATAAAGAAACACCTAATACTGTAGCAAATTTTGCAACCTTAGCAAATGATAATTTTTATGATGGATTGAATTTTCATAGAGTTATACCTGGTTTTATGGCACAAGGTGGATGTCCTGATGGAACAGGTGCTGGAGGTCCAGAATGGGCAATAGCTTGTGAGACTGATGCAGAAAAACAAATACATAATAAAGGAAGTTTATCAATGGCTCATGCTGGTCCTAATACTGGAGGTAGCCAATTTTTTATATGTTTTGAATCTCAACCTCACTTAGATAAACAACATACAGTATTTGGTGAAATTGAAAAAGATGATAAAGAAAGTTTTGAAGTTTTAGACTCAATAAGACAAGGGGATAAAATAAACTCTATTAAAATAGCTGAATCTAAAAAATAGAAAATAAGAGTGTTAGTATTATCTAACACTTTTATTAATCTCATTACTGGTGCCTACAACTGGATTTGAACCAGTAACCTCTTCCTTACCATGGAAATGCTCTACCGTTGGAGCTATGCAGGCATAAAAGCAATAATAAGTATAAAAATATAGCAAAAAGCTTAATAAAGACCCATAAAAGAAGAAAGAAAAGAGAGAAAAAAGGTAAAAAAAAAGCTTACCATAAACAACTTGGGTAAGTTGGTAAAGGTAAGCTTTAGTAAAAATAC